>JAICPS010000148.1 GCA_025929715.1 Anaerolineae bacterium
ATCCCTCTCGACGACGCCGACCGCGCTCCGTGGCTCGACAGCCTCCACGCGCTCATCGCCGGCATCGCCGCCCGCGGCGAATCGGCCGTCGTAGCCTGCTCCGCGCTCAAGAAAAAGTATCGCGAACGCCTCTCACGGGGTATAGAGAACGTCTGCTTTGTTTTCCTATACGGAAGCTTCGACCTCATCAACGCCCGCATGAAGGCACGAGAAGGACACTATTTTGAAGCGAGCATGCTGCGCAGCCAGTTTGAAGCCCTCGAGCCGCCAGCGCCAGGCAAGGCGATCAGCGTCAGCGTCGACGATACGGTGGAGGGAGTTGTCGACAGGATAAAGGCGGCGTTGGAGTAAGAGTGAGCTTTTCACTTCCGCCCGCCTGATTACTGCCTGTTCCCCCCTCTGGCGCCCGTAATCAAGTCTACAAGATCGCGCTCGCTAACCTCAGCCGCGGAAACCTCCGCGACCTTGCGGCCATGCAACAAGACCATCACCCTCGTACAGACCTGCAACACGTGGCGCATATTGTGGCTGATAAAAATGACGCCAACCTCGCGTCTGCTGAGCGTCGCGATCAGTTCCACGACGTGCTGCGCCTGCTCAACACCCAGCGCCGCTGCCGGCTCGTCCATGAACACGATGTGGCGTCCCCAGGCAATGGCGCGCCCAATCGCTATCGACTGCCGCTGCCCACCCGAGAGATAGACCACGTCACGGCGAACTGAGGGGATTTGTATGCCCAGCCTGTCCAGCACCTCCAGGCTATCCTTCTCCATGCCTTTCTTATCCAACCAGCCCAGTCGACCTAGAATCGGAATTCGCGACGTCTTCTCACGGTTGAGAAACAGATTTTCAGTCACATTCAGCGTGTCCACCAGCGCCAGGCCCTGGTAGACAGTCTCAATTCCGTACGCTCGGGCGCGCTGCGGTGAATCGATCTGCACTTCCCGGCCGTCGATCAAAATCGTGCCCTGATCCGGCGCCAGAACGCCGGACAGGCACTTGATCAGCGTCGACTTGCCTGCCCCGTTGTCGCCCACGAGCCCCAACACCTCCCCATGCCGCAACACCAGGCTAACGTCACTTAGCGCCTGCACACCTCCGAACGATTTAGAGATAGAACGCGCCTCCAGGAGAGGCGGCTGGCTGTTCTTAATTTCCGCCATCAGCCTCCTCCCTGCGCTACCTGGCTCCCCAGCCAGGGCGCGCCCATCGCCGTCCAGATCCCTTCTACGCGCGGCGTCCCACTGGCAATACCGGAAATGGGCGCTACCAGGGCGCGTGTAACGAACACTTGCTGCCGGAAACCAAAGATTACCGTCTCTCCAGGCTCAACTGGTCGCGACGGCTGCGGCTCGAGAATGCCATAGTAATCGATAGCCTGGGCAGGAGGCAGCGTCGCGTTCAGCCGAGTGTCGAAAGCGTTCGCATCGCGTCCCACCAGCGCCGTCACCTGGTAGGGCTCGAATACAGGATCGATGTAAAGCCCACCGCCAAAGCAATAAGCCTTGCCTCCGTATTCGTGCGATATCTCCGAGAGATACAGAACGGCCGGACGTTCAGGAAGCTCTTCGACAGCGTGCAGCGGCGTGGTGCCCGCTAGTCCGTTCCCCGGCTCGACTTGCGTCGCGCCCGCATCCGCCAGCATCTGCAGAACAACAGAAGATGTCGTGCCCGGTGCGTTGATTTCAATGCTGTCCATGCCCGCCCGGCGCAGCTCTGAGGCGGCGGCCTCCAGCGTCTTCAGGTTCGGCGTCGCTTTCACCGCGTGGCGTTCCTGGTCGAACAACAACGCGGGAAATGTGGTAATTCCGGCGAAGTGCGCACCATCAAGGGCATCCAGCCGTTCCGCAACCTCTGCAACCCCGGCAGCCTCAAAACCTCCCTCATGACCCATATAGAAAATGTCACCGGGCGCCTGTATGCGTGCTAGAAAGGCTTGCGTCGTGCCCAGGGTCGCCGCGGCGGCCGCCGCGGCCCTGGCTTTCTCGTCCGAAAACACGGTCCAATAACTGGCGCCCAGAGCAGCAGCTTCTCTGCTCTCGTGGTGCGGCACCTGCACCAGATGACCAATGTGACCCACTTTGAAGCCGGCCGCCGCCATCAAGCGCGCGCCTTCCATGTCCACGGCAACAAACGACTTAATTCCCCCGTCTACCATCGCCGCTAACGCCGCAGGATTGCGGCCGATCTGCTTGGTCATCGCAAAGGTCTTCAACCCCAGCCGGCCCGCCTCGCGCGCGAAAAGCTCCGAATTACTGCGAATCGTATCCAGATCTAGCACACAGCTATTGGCCGGAATTTCTCCTTTCTGGTGGAGCTCAATCGCCGCTTCGACAAAACGGCGATTGCGGTTGATCAGGCTGTCCAGAAACATACTTCTTCTCCTCAATTTAACCGCAGCGCGCTTCGCGCGCTATTTATGTGCTTTGCGGTTCTCGCAGGCTTAGCGCCACGGCAAGAATGATGATCACCCCGCGCGCGATCATCTGTTCCGCCACGTCAAGGCCCATCAGAATGAGGCCGTTGTTCAACATGCCCATGATAATCGAGCCGACCACGGCCCCGATCGCCGATCCCCGACCGCCAAAGAGGCTCGTTCCACCGATGATCACCGCGGCGATCACCGTTAGCAGATCCGCTTCACCCAGGGTGTAGCGGGCGCCGGCCAGACGCCCGGCATACAGGAGCCCGGCCAGTGACGCGGTTATCGCACTGATTATCAAAACCGCAATGCGGATGCGATCCGTATTGATGCCCACGTATCTGGCCGTCTTGCGCTCGCCGCCGGTAGCCAGAACGTGGCGCCCGAAGCGTAAATTGTGCAGAGTAAGGTGGCCAACAACCATTGCCAGAACGGTCCAAAGCACCAGTGTGGACAACGGCCCCACGAGACCCCCGCCGAATATTGTGATGAAGGCGTCGTGGCGAACCGGAACCGATTGCAGGTCGGTAAGCGTGCGCGCCATACCGGAAACGATTCCCAACGAACCAAGTGTGACGAGAAACGATGGTATACGTACCTTTACCGTGAACAGGCCATTAATCAGACCCACGACGAGGCCCACCATCAAACCGCCGGCGACGCCTGGTAGAAAACCATAATCCCGTAGCAAAATCGCGGCGACAAGGGCCGACAGGGCGACTGTGGAGCCAATGGATAGATCAATCTCGCCCGCAGACAGCGTAAAGGTCATGCCTACAGCCATAACCGTCACCGGAGCCGTCTGCCGGATGATATTCAGCAAGTTACCGGTGGTAAGGAAACCTCTATCGCGAAGCGCCACCGAGAAGAATAACAGAATGGCAAAAAACGCAAGATAGACGATGGCATTCTGTAGCTGGAATTCAGCCAACCAGGAACGCCAGGCCGAGTTCCCTCCTGCATCGACGTTTGCACTATTCATTTAGCGCTTCCTCTTACTTTGTAAAGCGAAGGCCGGGCTCGAGCCCATCGCGAAAGGATCGAGCCCGGTACATTCTACTGGTCGTTCAACGCCTCAGATAACTCTGGTGGCAGCTCTCTACCAAGGGACTGTTGCCATGCTTCGGCAATATTGTCACGCGTGACGGTGATGAACCCCACGGTCACAAAGGGCGGCGCCTCTTTGCCCAGCAGCCCATATCCCGCCAGCGTCATCAGCGCTTTCCCCTCATCATAGGGCAGGTCGGCCACCGTGCCGTAGACATTGCCTCCCTCGATCATATCCAGAGCGTTGTTAACGCCAAGATCGTGTGTCACGACCCTCACGTCGTCCCTACCCGCCGCGCGCAACGCCTCGACGACGCCTTCGGCGGCGACGTCCCAGGCCACGTAGATTCCGTCAATCTCGGGATGCGTCTGCAACATGGCCGATGCGACCTCGAAGGTTGCCGGCTCCTCCGTGAAACCGCGTGCGTCTACGATAGTGATACCGGAATGAAACTGTTCGATGGCGGCGCGGAATGCATTGTCCCGGTTGTTGGTTACAAAGAAGTCGGCGTCATGGAAAATCATTCCCACTTCGCCGCTGCCACCCAGCGCCTCACTCATAAGCTCGGCGGCTGCCTCTCCCATACCAAAATGGTTGCCGGTTACAATGGAAACGTATTCATCACCGGGTTGGTAGCCCTCGGCGCCATTGTCGGCCAGAGCCAGGACCACACCCTGGTCCACAGCCGCCTGGAAGGCCTGCGCCCCAGAAACAGGATCGACGATCAGGGTCAGGATAATGTCAGGATCCAACGCCAGCACGGTGCCAACGTCGTTAGCCTGCGTCGCCGGATCGAATTCTGCATCGGTGCGTGCGAGGACCTCAATACCCAGCTCTGCCGCGCGGTCTGTGGCGCCGGCATCGATGGCATTATACCACTCGCCGGCGCCCGCCCATAAATGAGCCGAACTGTAGTTACCCTCTTGTATCTGCGCAATCTCCTCGTCGGTCAGCGACACTTCGGAGGCAGCGACTGCCGGGTTGCCATAGGGATCCGTCTCTGCCGCTGCGAAGTCGAAATCGATAGGGCTATCGAAGAAGGGCTGCGCTTCTGATTCGGCGTCAGGTTCCGCTTCGGGTTCGGTGGTCGGTTCCGCAGGCGCCTCGCCCAGAGCCTCCATCACCTGCGCAGGGGGATCCTGCGCCAGCGACTCGTTCCAGGCCTCGACCAGGTTTTCGTTCGTCACTTTGATAGCTGGCACAACCGTAAACGCGGGCGCTTCCTTGCCGAGTAGGCCATAAGCGCCCTCGACGGCCATTGTCCGGCCCAACTCGTAGGCCAGGTCGGCCACAATGCCGGCCATATTGCCGCCTTCGACCATATCCAGTGCAACGTTAGTATCCAGGTCAAGTGTCACCACACTGACGTCGTCTCGACCGGCGGCGCGCAGCGCTGCCAACACACCATCAGCCGGTGTTGCCCAGGGTGCATAGATGCCCGTGATCTCCGGGTTGCGCGTCAGCATCGCCGAGGCCAGTTCCTCCGCCGCTGCCGGATCCGCTAGGCCCTCTTCGGCCACAATCTCGATGCCCGGATATCTGGCTTCGATCCATGCCTTGAATGACTGGTCACGCTGATTTGTCACGTAGTAGCTGGCGTCGTGGAAAATATAACCCACCTGCCCTTCGCCACCCATGGCATCGCCGAGGATCTCCGCAGCCGCGGTACCCATGCCAACCAGATCGTCGGTGACAATTCCCACGTAATCTTCACCATGAACGTAGCCTTCAGGCACATTGCTCAAGAAAACAAGTTGCACGCCCTGTTCCACTGCCGGCCGGAAGGCTTCGGCGCCGGAAACCGGATCGATGACTAGTGAGATGATAATGTCGGGATTGAGCGCCATCGCCGTTTCGACGTCGTTCGCCTGTTGTGCCGTATCGAACTCGGCGTTCGTTTCTGCAACCACCTCGATGCCCATTTCGGCAAAGGCATCGTGCGCGCCCTGCGAGACGGCTTCCGTAAACGCCGCCGACGTGTGCCATAACAAGGCTGCTGTGTAGTTACCCTCTTGAATCTGTGCGATCTCCTCCTCGGTCAGTGAAACTTCGCTCGACGCGGTGGCTTCTTCCCCATTCGGCCCGATGGTCAGCAGACCAATCTCCGCCGGGTCCTCAGGTACCGAGTCGCCGGTTTCTGTGGGGTCCGGCTCCTCATCCGGTGGGCTCGTGGCCTCCCCTACCGGGACTTCCTCTGTTGGGCTCTCCTCTGTTGGGCTCTCCTCTGGGGCGCCGCCGCAAGCGGCCGACAGAACGAGGATGATCAGCACGATGAACAATCCGATTAATCTTGACGTCTCTCTCATTGCATCTCTTCTCCTTACTACTTGACCTGTTCCAGCCCGCAGTAGCGCGCTATGAACCTGACAAAGATTTCAACACCGTCCAGCAGTTGCTGGACCGCAACACGTTCGTGAAGCGTGTGACAATTGGTAATATCCCCTGGGGCGCAGTAAACGGTCGGAATGCCTAGATCGTTGAGAAATGACATCTCTGACCAAAATGGCGCACCTTCGACGATATCTACGTCGCCGGTCACAGCATGAATAGCGCCGGCTAACGCCGTAATGCCGGGGTGATCGCGGACCGTCTCGGCCGGATTTCCGCCGTAAGCGTGGTCGCGTGGCGCGGTGTACTCGATATCGACGCGCACACCTTCATTGATGGCCAGCCGGCGCACGATTCCATCAAGCTGCGATTTAACTTCGTCGAGAGTTTCGTGTGGTAACACTTTGCGGATCAGGCTGATCGTGCACTTTTCAGGAACGGCAATATAGCCGCCACCTCTGATGCCCGTAACCAGGTTAAACGGTCTCCCTAGAAGTTCGTGATCTGCCGTTTCCCAGATGGCATCCGTGTATTCGTACAGCAGAGTTAATAGACGATGTGTGGCGCGTAAAGCGTCGTTTCCCAGCCACGGCCTCCCGAAGTAGGCGCTCTCGCCCTGCACCGTGATCTCGGCGATTATAAAACCCATTTGGGCTGCGTAAATCTTGAGCGTCGTCGGCTCTGTATACACGCCGAAGTCGGCGCGCGGGATGTCACCGGCCTCTATCCGTTTAACAGCTTCGTTCATGCCCAGGCTATAACCGCTTCCCGGCTGCCCGCTCTCTTCATCGCCGACAAAGAGGCTGATCACCTCTCCCCGCGGGCGCAGCCCCGCCCCGTGCAACGCCCTGAGCGCCGCGATCACCGTCACAATGCCCGCTTTTTGATCCCCCGCACCGCGCCCGTAGAGCTCACCATCGACGATCGCGCCCGCGAAAGGGTCCTCCCGTTCAGTTCCCGCCCACTCCTCGCGCCAGCCCTCGACGTGAACCGTGTCGGTGTGTCCGAGGAACATCAGGCGCTTTCCGTCGCCCGTACCAGGTACGACGCCGCACACGTCAGACCGGCTCTCGGCGAACTCAAAAAGCTCGACGTCACGCGCCCCCGCGTCTGCCAATTCCTCACGCAATAGGGCACCGATTGCCTGTTCCTCGCCGGTGATGCTCGGGATGCGCACCGCCCGCCGCAGCAGATCAATCGTTGCATCGCGATCGATGTGCGCGATTGCCTTGTTAAGCAACGCGTTTGATTCGCTCATATCGTTGATCGCTTATCGATAAGAATATTTTCGCGCGCCACTTGCAGCCCAATCGCTACGGCGCCAAAAAACGTAGCACGGTCGCCCAGCGAACTCGCCTCTACTGGAGGCATCCACGGTACCAGTTGCGCGGCGTATTTGAATACCAGATCCGCCAGTCCGCTATAGGCGCCAACCCTACCGCCGAGGATGACGATGGCAGGATCCAGGACGCTCACGACAGCAGCCACACCCACCGCCAGCATGCGAGCTTCTTCTTCCAGAACCGCGCGGCCGACGGAATCGCCCATCCCGGCCGCCTCAATGATCTGCGCGATATCCGCTTCCTGAGAAAGGAGTGATTTTGCGTTTGCAGCAAGCGCCCGCCGCAGTCGTCTTTTGAGGCCTGGTTCGGACGCGGCGATTTCCAGTGGGCCGTGCATGCGCAGACCCGGATCGAATGGGTCTGGGCCAATGGGTAGCAGGCCGATCTCGCCGGCCGCGCCGCGGCGCCCTCGATAAACTTCGCCATTGATGACGATACCCATGCCAATCCCGGTCCCAATAAAAAAGGAGACGAAAGTATCGTATTCACGTGCTTTTCCCTTCCACGACTCCCCAATAGCCGCCAGGTTCACGTCATTCTCGATGATGACCGGCAGACCAAGCGTCTGCTGAATCGTAGCTTGCAAGAGTATGGCGTTGAGCGCAGGCAAATTGTAGGCAGCATCGATCCTATCGGTTTCAGGATCCCAGACACCCGGCACTCCAACACAGGCTGCGCCGCTTGTCTTGGCGTCGATATCTGATTCCGCCAGTAATTCATGATACAGGCGCCGCAACTGGTCCATAATTGTGTTGGAACTTGTGTTTGCAGTTGGCTCCACCCGTTCGGCAACGACCTCGCCAATCAGATCAGTTACCCCGGCCCGCACCTTACTGCCACCCAGGTGTACGGCGAAGACGTAGCCGGCCCGTGGATCTACAGAGTAAAGCGTAGCAGGCCTTCCCACCCCACCTGATGCCATTCCTTCTTCACGAACCAGCCCAATGCTCTGCAACGTTTCTACAAGCGATACGACGGTAGGCAACGAGAGACCGGTTTTCCTGGCAATTGTGGGGCGCGACACTTCACCGTTATGAAGGATGGTTTCCAACACATTCTGTTCATTTAGTACTCTTACAAGGCCCAATCCTTTACCATGGTGCGGCTCGGTGAAAGTTCTGGCTGGCACTAGCGTCCTCTAGATCGCACTGGATTGTCCAATTAATTAACAAACTATATTAATTAATGATATTGTGGGGTAAAGTTACGATGATGTCAAGAACCACGCTCGACCCCGCAAACTATATCCCTTTCTATATCCTGCACTTATATCCCGTGGAGAAGTGCGGCGGGAAGTCATCTGCTACGCTGGGAAGGTGACCGGCACTTCGTACGTAGTGCTGTCGTGGCGCAAGTTTCCACCTTGCAAGCCGCGCAATCAGGATGATTGCGCCACGAGTGACTAACACAAGTAAAGGAAGATACAGTATGGCCAACGAATTACGTGGAAAGAAAGTTGCGATTTTGATTGCCCCCAAGGGCACCGAGCAGGTCGAGTTTACGCGGCCGAAGCAGGCTATGGAGAATGCCGGCGCCCAGGTGGACATTATCGGCGTGGAAAAAGGCCAGGTGCGAGCGTATAACCATGACGTCGAACTGGGCGATACCTTCACCGTAGACAAAAGCTTTGACGACGTCTCCGCCCGCGACTATGACGCCGTAGTCGTTCCCGGCGGCACGGTCGGCGCCGACAAATTGCGCGGAAACAAAGCCGCCGTGCGCTTTGTGCGCGGCTTTTTCGAGCAGGGCAAGCCCGTCGGCGCCATCTGCCACGGGCCCTGGATCCTGGTAGAGGCCGACGTTGTGGACGGTCGCCAGGTGACCTCTTACCCTTCCCTGCAGACCGATATTCGCAACGCGGGAGGCAAGTGGGTTGACAGAGAAGTCGTCGTCGACCAGGGACTGGTGACGAGCCGCAAACCAGACGACCTCGACGCCTTCTGTGCCAAGATTGTGGAAGAGTTCGCAGAAGGTGTTCATGAGGGGCAGTCGGTTAGGATTTAGAGATTAGAGATCGGAGATTAAAGACGCCAGGCGCTTCGGAAGCGCCTGGCGCCTAACAGAGGTTGGAGGTGACCGGCACTTTGGAAGTGCCGGTCACCTTATGCACGCTGTATTTGCTGTAGAAATTCCTGGCGCAGCGTGGGATCCTCTTGAAACTGGCCGCGCATGACGCTCGTGCGCATGCGCGCATCTTGCTGGCGCACGCCGCGCATCGCAGTACAGAGGTGCGTTCCCTCCATGACCACCGCGACGCCTCGCG
>JAICPS010000241.1 GCA_025929715.1 Anaerolineae bacterium
CGCATGTCCCTCAGAAAATAGGTGAACTGGCTCGTCGTCATGGCTAATGCGTTTTTGCGCAACTGCGCGTGATTCCTACTCAGCATGCGTATTGCCCGCCCGTGCCAGCCTGGATCATAACACCAGTTGGTATGAACCGGTGGTTGTGGCTTGCACACAGGGCATATCAGCGCCTGCGCTGAGCGGTTGTAGACGACCAGATTGGCGCAGAGAGGACATTCAAACAACGTTACCAGATCGCGCACCGTGTCTACGAACTCTACCGCCTCGTCCGTTGTCACCGTCTCGGCCCACTCATTGAAATGCGCGCCTGCCCAATTGCGCAGGCGCCATACTTCGCCCAGGGCACGCTGGACCGTAGCCAGCTCCCCGGCAAAATCGGGCTTATCCGGTCTGGCGATCGGATGGTCGTTCACCCATTTGAAAAAAGGTTGATAGAGATCGCCAATCGTGTAATCGCCATGGCGTTTTGCCGGCACGGATAAAGCCAGGTTGCCGCGCATTTGGAAAAGAAACTTTTCCAGGTTACGCGCGGTCCCGGCGATGGCATCTTGTGGGTAGCCCTCCCGAGCCAGTTTGTGGTAATGATTCCAGGCAGAGACGACGTTGTGCACATAATCCGCGCCGTGCTCCAGGGACCAGCGTTTGAGCGTGATCAGCTCCGTATTTGGCAACACGCGTTCCAGTTGTCTCGCCCAAAGCTGATCATGCGTCGTAATAATCAATTGATAATCTCCGAACTCGCGGGCCAGTAGACGCGCCACACGCAGGCGATGCCCTGCGTCGACGGTGGTCAGCACGTCATCCAGAGCGATCAACTGCAGCTCGCCATTGAAATGTTTGATGAAGGCCAGAAAAATGCACAGACCTAATGAATCCAGATGACCTTCGCTGTAAAAGTTCAGGGGGTGCGCCGGTTTGTGACCATGGAACCTGGCCGTTAAGTCGACGCTGCTGCGTTTTTCCGTCTGGGGCGCGATTGAAATCTTCTCGTACCCTTCGTCGGGGTGCAGAAACTGGTAAAAGCGCTCAAAGTCGGACTCAAGTTCCCTGCGCAGGCGCTCGATCCCCCGTTGGCGGGCTGCAATCAGCTCCTGGTAGACGATAGACGTCTGTTGATAAAGGAAATCAAGCCGGTTGGCTTCGCCGAGCGAATGTTGGAGGTCCCGCCAGTTTTCGTCTACACGTATCAATCTGTCCTTTAGCCGCGAAAGCTCCAGGTCGCGGTTGCTGAACGCCAACGCGTCATGCTCCTTCTCAATTTCGCAGGCGATCGCTTCTAAGCCCGGCGCCAGGGCAGCCAACGCTTCGTTTGTTGCCATGTCTCCGGCCGGCAGGTTGCCGAACTTTTCGGCCTGGAGGTCGGCTTTCCACCTCGCCAGCTCCTCCATCCCAGAAGTTAGCGGTGTAAGCTCAAGAGGCAGATCTATTTCTTGTAAGGAGACCAACAACATGCCAAGGCGCTGCCACACGTTGCTCAGTACCCCGGCAAGCTGTCCCCTCGCGCGCTGAACCTCCTTACGTAAGCGGGTGACGTTTTGCAGCTCGTCGATGCGCAGCTGTAAGCGCCTCATCAAAGCGCTCATTTCCGGGATTGGCGCCTCGCAGAGCGGGCACGACGAACGGTCCGGAGCGTTGCTTAGATGGCGATGCCCTTCATTGAGCAGGCGCTCCAACGAGGCGTCTTCGAGGACCGCACTATGCTGCCAGAATGCCTGAATATTCTCGGCCAGCGACTGCTGCGCGGAGAAGGCGGCTTGCAGCGAAGCCCCGATGCTTTCGGTCTCAGCGAGCAGCGACTGCAACTTTGCGACGGCAGCAAGGTCGGCGTCTGAGCGCAGCTCGTTCTCCAGAAACGCGCACCGCTCGACGATCTGCTCACGGGCGCCGATAGGCGCCAACTCGTACGAACGCAGCCAACCGTTTACCGCCCGCAAGAGCTCGTTCTGGGACCGCACTGTGTTCTCGAGGAGTTCCGAAAGCTTTTGATACTCTTCGTCCAACCGGCCGCTCACGCGCTTTGCTTCGTGCTGCAATCGGGTACGCTCCCGCCGCCAGCGGTCGTCGACGGCGTCCAGCTCTCCGAGCCCCACAATTTTCGAAATTTCGCTATAGCGGCCCGACGGCTTGGCGTTAATAAACGCCAGGATCTGCGAGCGGCGCAAAATAAAAGGGCGGTCACCGGCGAGATCAAAAAACGGGTGCAGGGCGACGGGAATCGTCACCTTGCCGGCCGGATAGGGAACGCTGACGCATTCGCCGGCGTTCTGGAAGACCACCTCGACCTGCGTCTGCCCACCCTTCAGGTGCGGAATGCTTTCTTTGGCGGTCACGTCCGCCCGGCCGGTCAGTTTGCCCACCGTTCTGGTAAATAAATATTCGATGGCATCGACGACCGAGCTTTTCCCGGATCCATTCTCGCCGTAGATGATCAGATTTTTGCCCCCGACGGCCAGGTCGATATGGCGAATTCCGCGAAAGTTGTCCACACGCACACGATCGATCTTAAAGCTCATTTTCCTCCCTCTCCAGCATTTCGAGCGCCCGTCGAATGTCGCCACGATTGCCAAGTTTGCCCGTTGCGGTCATCGTTTTGACAACCTGCAAAAAGCGCCGGTCGATCTCCGCATGCGCCTCGAGCGCCTGCACAAAGTCTGCAAGGATCTTCTTTGTTTCCACACTGTATGATTCTGGCACGACCTGTTACCCTCCTCTAACTTCCGCCAGCTGAGCTATTTCGCGACGCTTAAGCCCACTGTTTGGCGATTATAGCAGGAATGGCTGCAACGCCGCCTGCCCCAAATGTCACACTGGGAATTGGCTCGGTCGGTTCCAGGCGCTATTCTTAAAATATTTTTGCGGTACTGTCTAATGGTGTTAATGTTTGGTAACGTCGTATCGGCCCGGTAAAGAAGACCTATCACTTTTGCCCACTTCGTTCTGTTGGTTTACCGGCGTGGAAACAGTTCGGAACTGAATTTCGGCAGCGAAGTGGCAAATGCGAAAGCAAAAAAGGAGATAGGTATGTCCAAAACGAAACTGTCCGCATCTGAGTGGGAGCTGGTAAAAGATGCCCCTTACTGGGTTAACGCCGCGATGGCGGCTGCCGAAGGGCGAGTTTCCTTACTCACCAGCCGGCGCGAGAATAAGGCGCTTGACGACGCGATCAGCGGCTATCAGTCGAGCAACGCACTTGTGCAAGACATCATCGCCGAGGAAAGCGATCCATCTAAGGAGCTTAAGAACGCCACGCAGTCCAGCGCGGAGAAGGCGCTGGGCAAGATCGCAACCACCGTGGAGCAAAAATTGGGCGTTGATGACCTCGACGCGCTAAACAAGTTTCTGCTGGACGTCGGCAAGGCGGTTGCTTCATCGGCCGGCGAAGGCGTTCTGGGCCTCGGAAAGAAGGTAAGCAAGAAGGAAGCGGCGGCGCTGGACGGGATTGCAGAAGCTTTGATGGCGACCCCGGCGCATAAACGCGAGCGGCGGGAGGCCAGGCTGGCTGAAAAGAAAGCAGAGACCACCGCCAGGGCTGAGGCGCGGGCGACAGCAAAGGCCGACAGAGAGGCCGCAGCCGAAGCGCGGGCTAAGGCCAGGGCCGAAAAGCAAGCTAAAGCCGAGGCCGAACGCAAGGCCAGAGCCGAAGCCAGAGAAAAAGAAAGAGCCGCAAAAGCGAAACAATCGGCGGAAACTGAGGCCAGGAAAAAGGCTGAACAACTGAAGCGGGACGCCGAAAAACGATCGCGGGAGACCGCCCAGGTGAAGCAGAAAGCGGCGCGTGAGGCTGAAGCGAAAGAAAAAGTTGCGGCTGAGGCAGCCCGCAAGGCCCAGGAAGCCGCGGCGGCAGAAGCCGCAAAGTATCTGGCCGAGCACACGGTCGTTTCCGGCGATAACCTGAGTATGATTTCGCAAAAATACTACGGCACCCAGGTCAACTGGCGTCACATTTATGAAGAAAATAAGGAAGTTATCGGCGACAACCCGAGCCTGATCTATCCCGGCCAGATTTTGCGAATTCCAAGGCTCGATAGCTAGCGGTTTGGTGATTTACTGGCGCTCAATTTTCGGAACAAGGAGGAAATCATGAGTTTAAGTGCACCAAAACAGTTGACCTTTATTATCGCAGTTGTACTGGCAGTAATCGGCCTTTTGGCCACAATCGTGCAGCTGGGCGCCCTGACGGGCCTCGCCATCTGGCTCATCTTGCTTGGTTTCATTGTGTTGGCGATCGGCTGTCTCGTGCCCAATTTGTAACGGTAAATTGACCCCAAAACGCCACTTGCGCCGCCCGCGCGAAGTGTGCTATGATGACATCGCTCCCCGCCCAGAGGTGGTACGGATCGCGCCCGCGAAACCGGCCACCTCATTTTTTTCCGGCGTGCCTGGCTCTATTCGTTGAGATCTCCGACGAAGCGTGCATCGACGACACAATCAAAAGGAGCCATCCGCGATGGCGCTCTGCGCCCGCGATCCTCTGGCAAGAGTTTCATAAAGCGTTTCTGGAACATTTCGTACGTGTAAAGTAGGCATGAGCGTCTCGTTTTTCGCGATTCTGTCGAAGTTTGTTGCAGTATGCAACACGCGCCACACGGTTTGAAATCTTGACATAGCTTCCAAAAACTGATAGCATTTTTTCTGTATCCAGTATTCTGTATCCAATATTTTGAACGCTCGCGCACCTCGGAGGCGGTTTTGGACCTCTATCAATCCGGTGAGACGCGCTTTCAACTTAATATTGACCGGCCGCCCTCTTTGCGCGATCGTGTTTATGAACAATTGCGCGAAGCGATTCTTAGCGGGCTGATAGTCCCCGGCGCCACCCTACTCCAGGAGCAGCTTGCCGAGCAAATGGGCGTTTCCAGAACGCCGATTCGCGACGCGCTAGACCGGCTGGCAAGCGAAGGGCTAGTCACGCGCGGCGCAGGCGGGCGCGTCAGCGTGAGCGAGCTATCGTTTCAAGAGATTCACGAAAAATATGCAGTTCGTCAGGTCTTAGAGGGATTAGCGCTGCGGCTTGCGTTCGAACGTATCGGCGAGCGCCAACTCGCCCGTTTACAGAGCTATCTGTTCGATATGCAGGCCGCCGTCGAGCAGAACGACTGGCTGGCTATTACGGAAATCGGATGCGATTTTCACGACACGATTATCGCTTCTTGCGGCAACACTTTCCTCGTCCAATCCTTACAAATCCTCAACGATTCCATACGCCGCTATCGCCGCGTGGCGGCCAACATGCCGGGACGCGCCGTCGAAACGCTGCGCGAGCACGAGCTGGTGTTCGCCGCGCTGCAGCGCGGCGACGTGGAGGCGGCCGACGAGCTTATTCAGGCGCACATAGCGCGCTCCCAGCAACAGTTGGAGACGGCCATCAAAGCGTACAAACAACGTATCGCCGACGGCGACGGCGCCGGGTAACGACATAAACGTTTTCGACCGCTAATGGAGCATAGGCAGCTTGCCTGTGCGCCGGCAGCAGGCGCAGTCTGGCAGCCTACTCTAACAGGAAGAGGCGAGATGAATGACGTAAAGCGCGTGATGAGCGATGTGGGTGGAGCACAGTTATCGTCTGTTCGAAGCGATACAAGGAACAATGGTCGCGAGATGAGGGCAGATCGTTCGTATCTGATCCAGGCGGAAAATCTCAGGGTTGAATATCAACGTAGCAGGGATAAGAGCGTGCTGGTGGCGCTCGAGGACTTCTCGCTCACCGTAAAAGCAGGAGAGTTTGTCACCATCGTCGGGCCGAGCGGCTGTGGCAAGAGCACCTTCCTGAACGTCGTCGCCGGACTTCAACCGCCGACAGCGGGCGAGATCATGATCGATGGCCGGCCGGTCAGAGGACCGGGTCCTGAGAGGGCGATGGTCTTTCAGGATTACGGGCTCATGCCCTGGCGCACCGTCGAAAAAAATGTCCGATTTGGACTCGAGATGCAAAATCGGCTCGGCGCCGACTCCGACGAAAAGGTTCGCCATTACATCCGCTTGGTTGGTCTGGAAGGATTCGAACAAGCTTATCCTCGCGAGCTGTCCGGCGGCATGCGCCAGCGCGTCGGATTGGCGCGCGCGCTGGCCATCGAGCCGCGCATCTTGCTGATGGATGAGCCTTTCGCCGCCGTGGATCTCATCACGCGCGAATTGATGCAGGAGGAGCTGGCCCAGATCATGGCTGCCACCGAAAAGACCGTCGTCTTTATCACCCATAGTGTGGACGAAGCGATCACCCTGGGCGACCGCTTACTGGTGATGTCCGCGCGCCCCGGCCGCATCAAGCAGATATTCACCGTCGATCTGCCCCGGCCGCGCTCGCCCAAAACCATACGTTCCAGCAAAGCGTATGCGGACCTGCGCTCGCAAATCTGGGAACAGCTAGCGGCTGAGGTGAAAATGAGCAGCCGCGGCGACGCCTGACGGGAGGATCTCATGACTACAGTAGCGACGACTTCCCCAATCGTGCGCTCTATTCCTGAACGTCTTTTTGCCCTGCTCCAAGGGTTACGCGGGCATTTGCTCACCGCTGGCAGCGTCATAGTCGTTATTCTCTCCTGGGAGTTCCTGGTTCGCCTTCTCCAGATTCACCCCCTGCTCTTACCCGCCCCCACCGTGATCGGCGCGGAATTTGTAGAAATCTCACAGAGGGGGCTGCTTTGGGGACCACTTGCCGAGACAATGCAAGCCATGTTTGTAGGGGTCGGCCTGGCACTGCTCGTCGGGATTCCCGTGGGCATCCTCATCGGCGCCACGGGCATTCTGGATCTGCTGAGCACCCCCTACCTCTGGGCGCTGCGCGCCACACCCAGCATCGCGATTGCCCCACTGCTCGTGATCTGGGTCGGTTTCGACTTTGACGCCAAGGTGTTGATGGTATTCCTCGCCGCCAGCGTCATGGTCATGATGATCACCCTGGAAGGCGTCAAGACCGTAGACGAGGGGTTGGTCCGTGTCGCCCGCTCATTCGGCGCAGATCGCAAGGCGATTTACATGAAAGTTGTCTTTCCCTTCATCATTCCTTTCATCGCCAACGCCGTGCGCAA
>JAICPS010000437.1 GCA_025929715.1 Anaerolineae bacterium
CGGCGATGAGGGCGTTGCGCACACCGTCCTTCTGAAGCGGGCCGAAGAATCTCTGCGCGCGGTTGAGATGCTTCGTTGCACTCAGCATGACGGATGGTGTGGTGGCCCGCACCAGGTACAGCGTCGTCCACGGCAGGACCCAGATACTGAGCAGCACCGGGTGGCAGCTTTGGTAAAGCGCGTGCGAGTTAAAGGCGAATACGATGGCGGCCAGAAAGCCCGCCGTCCACGAGCCGGTCCAGTAGCGGGCGAGCTGGAACATGGAGAGCGCGATGAGCACGTAGTTGGCCAAAATCGTCACGTTATAGGCCGGCAGCGGCCCAAGGAGAGGGCGCAACAACAGCGAGACGGCGGTGTTGAGGTGGCTGAAGCTGTGGAACGTGAGGTCCGCGCCCGTGGGATAAAACATGTACTCGCTGCGCCACAACGAAAGCGCCGGGTCGCGCAGCGCTTTCAGCGTCCACCAGTCCGCCCAGGGGTTGATGTACACGTCGATGTCATCGCCCACAATGACGGTGCGCGGGTTGCTGAGAATGGGCCAGGCGGCGACGAGCACGATGACCACAAACAAAAGCGCCGCCAGCAGGTTCGGGTGCGCCCGCAGCAGGGCCGGCAAGGCCAAGCGGCGGCTTTTTTCCTCGGTCAGCGTGCGCATGGCGCTATTATTGCAGAAAAGATGTTAGAAAGGGCTTAAAGGGTGGTTAGCATGTGCCTGAGGAGGTGACCGGCGCTTCCAAATTGCCGGTCACCTGAGGCCCAATCTAAAGTACGGATTAATCGACAACGCCGTCGCCAGCATCTCCTTCGCCCGCTGCTCGTCGCCCAGCGCTTCATAAATCTTGCCGGCGTGGTAGTAGAGCATGGCGTCCTGCGTGCCTAGGCGCAGGGCTTCGCCGATCAGGCGTTCCGCTTCGGCAAACTCGCCATTCTTGTAGAGCGCCCAGGCCAGCGCGTCGGCGCCGTAGATGCCGGGTCGCTGTGCGTAGGCCGCGCGCGCCTGCTGCAACGCCTCCTGCGGGTCAGCGCCATGGTCGGCGTTGAACAGGGCCATCTCCAGGTCCACAGCCATGCCGGACCCGGCATTGATCTGCTGCATCGCCCGCACCAGGTCGTACTGGGCTTGCGCCTGGGCCATCTGCCCTGTTGCCTCGTACAGCTCGCCGAGGCTGATCACAAATTCCGGCAGCGGCAGGCGTTCGATCACGTCCTCGTATGCGGCGATTGCCCCCTCCACATCGCCCGTGGCAGCCTGCACGCGCGCCAGTCCCGCGGCGGCGTAGGCGTAGCCGGGGCGGAAATGGAGCGCCTGCCGGTACGACTGCTCGGCCTGTTCCAGGTCGCCGCTGTTGAAGTAGAGGTGGCCAAGCTGTACCTGCGTCCACACCGTCGCTTCGGCGCCTGGCGCGCCCGCGCTCGCGGCCGCCCGCATCGCCTCAATCGCGCCAGGCACGTCACCGTGCAGCTCGCGCAGATAGGAGACGCGGCTGTAAGAGGTCAGATCCGGCCGCATGTCCACCATCGCCTGCGCCGTGGCGACCGCCTCGTCGTAGCGGCCCAGCTCTACCTGAGCATCGACCATGATGCCAAGCACTTCGGCGCGGTAGGGATTCACGGCGCGCGCCTTTTCGGCCCAGGTTAAAGCGCCTTCAAAGTCGTGCAGCGCCAGCGCCAGGATCCCCTGCCCAACCAAAGCGTCCATCTGCTGCGGATCGCGGGCCAGCGCTTCGTCCAGCGCACCTTTAGCCTGGAGGTAAAGCGACGCGTCGCCCGTCTCGCGCACCTTCTGCAGCAAGGCCAGACCTAGCTGGGCGTAGGCATGGCTGTTATCCGGATTCTGTCGCAATGTCTCCTGCAGTCGGGTAATTGAAGTGTCGGACGCTAGTTCGACCGGCGCCAGCGCCGGCACACTGGCGCCGGCATGGCGCGGGTCGGAAGCAAAGCCGGCGAGCCGCACGATGACCACGGCGCTCAGTACCAAAAGCGAAGAAAGCAGCAGGAACAGCGGGCGGCGGTTCTGGGGGTGGATGTAGGATAAGAATGACATCATAACTTCTCCAACGGATTGTAGGGGCGAGGCAGCTCCGGGCGGCGGTGGTGTGGCGAGTCGAACGTGGTTAGCGACCTGCCTCGCCCCTACTACGAAACAACTACCATTACTTGCGCATATGCGGCGGGCGGGAGCCGTTCTGGTGGAAGTGTTCCTGGCCCGACTGGGCTACTCCCATGTAGGGGAAGTCCTGCTGGAAGCTCACGTCATTCTTCCAGACGTTGTCGCTAAGGACATCGACGAGCGCGGGGTCGAATGTGAAACTGTCGTCCCGGTCGTCCAGCACTTCGTAAGCAGCGCCCGCTACGGCCAGCAGCGAAATGTCCACCACGTCATCCATCAGGCGGCGGCCGTTGGGGAAGCCGCAGGCGTCGCCGCCCAGGATACCCAGTCGACTTGGCCGGCGCGAACAAAGGTCGCCGCTGATTTCGGTGTTGATGCGGATCATCTCGGCTGGTCGCACGTCCGCGGGCCGGTTCACGTTAAAGCCGGCCGGCAGCTCAACCGGGCCGTTTGCCGTCTGGATGGTAAACGGATTGGCCAGTACCATGCCCGTCAGGAAGATGTCAAAGATGTCGCCACGCCCCGTCCGCGGGGAAGTAGGCGTGTATTCCGTGTCGCAGTCGTCGTCGCTATCTCCCGGTAGCGGCACGCCGTAGAGCAGACACAGCAAGTTGCCCACTTCCGGATCTTCGACGCTCTCCTGCAGCAGGCTGTAGGCGTTGAGATCTTCGCTGGGTGGAATACCGTTGAAAACGTCTTTCAGGCCCATGGGAATGACGACCTCGTTGACCAGCGGCATGCCCAGACGCGAAACCTGGACCAGGTCGCCGCTGTGTTCTTCTGCGCCTGCCGACAGAACGCGCATGGAGTAGCGTTCTGAAGTGGACCACACGCCGAGAACTGGATCGCCATCCACCAGGTGCGTAACGGGGATTTCCAGGACGAGGCTGTGCACGTTAAAGCCGGATAGCGAGTCCACCGGCCGGTTCGAACCTTCGCTGTAGCCGATCGGCGGCGGCTGGCCGCGCAGCGTGAGCAGGTCGAACACCTGCAGGTCTACGAAGAAGGCGTCGTCCGTTTGCCCGGCGTAGATGGTGATGTCATCATGGGTGTAGATGGCGGCGTCCTGCAGCGCGGTCTCGTAGTTGGGCGTTGACTTGCTGCCGATGTTCACCGGCGGCGCTAACTGGTCGTCGACCAGGACGGTTGATGCGCCTGCTTCGGTGTGCTCTACGAGCGTGTAGTAGTTACGGCGATTCCAATCCGGATCGTCGGGAGAGCTGAGCGGGCCGGTATTGTAGAGGAAGGTGGCAGGATTGTTGACTTCGATGCGGCTGGAGAGTTCATAACTATAGTCGGCCACGGCGTCGCCGTCGTTGTCTACGTGGATATAGTAGAAAACGTTCTCAGTCCACTCGTAGTAGTTTGGACCCCCTTCCGGCGCTTCGAGGGGAATCCAACTGGCAATCAGCACAATTTTGCTGGGGTCGTCCGGCCGGATAAACACATATGTGTCCGTGTTATCGGCGGCCGGGTCGGTGGAAATCAGTGGCGCTTCGCGATGGCTCGACGCCGCGGCCCAGTTTGAGGCGAGCAGCACGGCGACGAGCATAATGGCGAGCGCCAGAAAAATGATGAAATTCTTGCCGGAACGGTGCAAGGCCAGGGGTCGGGCGACGGTCCGTCTTGTGACGGAGCGCGTATTCTCGTTCATGTGAGGTATCCTCCTGCGATACACAATATGCAAAGCTGTTAGGTAATAACGCAAAAGCGTGAGGGAGAAGAGCGAAGACAAAGTACTAAGAACTCAATCACCACCTCCTTTCGGCGCACAGCCGCCGAGACCGTCATTGTCAACTGTTAATGTATACGCAGGAAGAGTGGGGTCGCATTCATTCACGCTTCGTGCTGCAGGAATGAATTCGGCGACGTGAGTGCTTGGCATTTCCCCCAAACCCTCTAAAATCAACACATATGCACTGGAAGATCGTGCTCACACTCCTGTTCCTGCTGCTAGCCGTCGCCTGCTCCCAGAATGAAAATGGCGAGGACGCCACCCCGTCCCCCGAAGTAGAGACGCCGGCAGCGACGGCTACCGCTCGGCCCACGGCGACGCCGCGACCCACAGCGACGGTGACGCCAACGCCCGAGCCGCCGCAGCCACAGGTGGATGCCGTGGACCAGGCCGTGGACGACGACGGCGAAATCGTGA
>JAICPS010000471.1 GCA_025929715.1 Anaerolineae bacterium
CCGGGCATCCGGCGCACCGCGCTATCCGAGTCCCTCTTTTCGAGCGCACAGCAAGTTGCATCCCTTTGCATCATTGAGAATGCCGGTGCCGTGCTGTTATCTGCCGGCGAGCGAGGCATCGAGGCGCGCTTCGGCGGCGAGCCGGTGCGTGCGCGGTTGGTGATTGGCGCCGACGGTTTGCGCTCGGCGGTGCGACGGTGGGCCGGACTGAATCGTTCCGGCAGGCGTCACTGGCGTTGGGGGGCGCGCCAGCATTTCGCGGTCGCACCATGGAGTGACTGTGTGGAAGTGCACTGGAGCGAGCGCGGCGTCGAAGCGTACGTGACGCCAGTCGCGCAAGACCAGGTGGGTATTGCCTTCCTCTGGCACCGCCGCGGCTATCCCCATCTGCACGGGGGAGACGGGCTCATTCCATCACTGCTCGGCGCCTTCCCGGCTCTGGAAAGCCGTTTGCAGGGCGCACCCGCCGTCGATGAAGGGGTAGCTATTGGCCCACTTCAGCAGCGGGCCGAAGCGGTCATTGGCGAGGGGGTCTTGTTGCTGGGCGACGCAGCCGGCTACCTAGACGCCATTACCGGCGAAGGGCTCAGCCTGGCACTGGCGCAGGCGCGGACACTGCGACAGACGGTTATCCCCGCATTGCAAAACCATTCCGGCATCGTACCTCTCCAGGCACTGGCGCCCTATCAGGCGGCCTACGCCCGGATCACACGACCTTCGGCCCAGCTCGCCGAGCTGGCGCTGCTCCTGAGCCGATTTCCGACCCTCTGCAACCGGGTCACCCGTGCCTTGGCGCGTGATCCGCTGCTTTTCCAACACTTTCTGTCGGCAAATATGGGCTTGCAGTCGCCGTACCGGCTGCCCACCGTCCTGCGGTTAATTTTGGCAATCGTCCGTGCATCGACGTAGCATAGGCAGCTTGCCTGTGTACGCTCGCTTACTGTAAGTCCGGCCGGCACGTGTAAACTGATGATATGTATATAGTTGTTAACAAGAGTGGCGTTCAAGGAACGGTACTCTTGCTGCTGGGTCTCGCACTCTCCACTGTCGCCTGCACACCAACCAGTTCTACCGGCGTGACCGCGACGCGCGCGGGCGGTACGACGGCCCCACTCGCGCCCACGGCTACCGCTGAGAAAATTGCTAAAGAAACGCCTGTCCCTACTGCGCAGGCACAGTCCACGGCGACGCCCTTACCTGACGAAGAATTGCCCGCTGGCGTGGCACAATCATTTAGCACCGATTTCAACCGCCGCTCCATCTCCTTTGACGAAATTCTGTCCGGCGGACCGCCCAAAGACGGCATCCCGGCCATTGACAATCCTCAGTTCGTCAGCACGGCCAACGCCGACGAGTGGCTGGAAGAGCTGGAACCGGTTACGGTCTTTCAGGAACAGGATGAGGTGCGCATTTATCCATACCAGATCCTGACCTGGCATGAGATCGTGAACGACGTCGTTGGCGGCCGCCCGGTCGCCGTCACCTTCTGTCCCCTGTGCAACACGGCCATCGTTTTTGACGCCACCGTCGACGGCATGCATCTGGATTTCGGCACGACCGGGCATCTGCGCTATAGCAATCTGCTGATGTATGACCGGCAAACGGAAAGCTGGTGGCAGCAAGCGACGGGCCAGGCAGTTATCGGCAAATTCACCGGCGAGCCCCTCTCCTTCGTCGCCGAAAACGACACGATCACTGACGAGCAGACCGGCAGCGTCTGGAACGTGCTCGGGCAGGCCGTCGCCGGCGAACTGGCCGGACAACAGCTAGATCCGGTGGTGAAAGTAGATCATTTCTGGTTCTCCTGGGCCGCGTTCCGACCCGACACGCGGATTTACCAACCGTAATGCACGTATCCAACTTGCGCACATGCTTTACAACGCCACGTTTAGGTATGGCCGCTTACAAACCCCGCGACCCTAACTCCCTATAATGCAAACGTATCTAGAGGTGACGGGCGCTTTGGAAGTGCCGGTCACCTACACTGCGGAGGTAAAAATGGCTACAACTGATGTTACACGTGCGGAAACCGCTTCAACCGGCCGCCTTATCGTTCAGGGCGCTGTCGCCGGGCTTGCAGGCGGCGTGGTCTTTGGCGTGATAATGAGCATGATGGGCATGTTGCCCATGGTGGGCAGCCTCGTAGGCATGCCAAACGCCATCGTGGGAACGATTGTCCACCTCGCGATCAGCGCTTTCATTGGCGCCGTCTACGCGCTCGTGATCGCCCGATTTCCCAACACGCCATCCGTCGCGCTGGTTGGCGGCGTCGTCAACGGCTTCGCCTGGTGGATCCTCGGCGCACTCTTGCTGATGCCGCTCTTGCTCGGAATGAGCGATATGGTGTTCGCGATCGGGCAGCCGCAGTGGATGAGCCTTTTAGGCCATCTCATCTACGGCGTGATCACGGCGCTGGTATTGATGGGCCTGCGCCGCCGCGACTGAGTAGCCCAGGTTTCCATACCTCGCTTCTACGCGGAATCGAATCCGCGACTACTGAGTCAGCTTGCGGCGACATCGCGTAGGCCAGGTCTGTCAGTCAAGATCACCTTCTTGCGCTCGATTCGTACCAGGCCGGCAACCTTGAATTCATTCAAGGTCTGCGTAATCGTTTCGCGGTATGTGCCCAGCATCTCTGCAAAATCCTGGTGAGTAAAGCCGGCGACCTCTTTGCTATATTCCTCGTCGGCAATGCGTAGCAGCAGTCCTGCGAGACGGGCAGAAATCGACTTAAAAGCAAGTTCTTCTAACTGGCGCTCCGTCTGCACGAGGCGCTTGCCCAGTTCCTCGACCATGCGCATCGCCACTTGCGGCTTGTCACGCATCAACCGTTCCACGTCAGAACGGCTCATCACGCATAGAACACATTCGTCCAGCGCCTCGGCATAGGTGTCATACATCCCCTGCCCGACGAGTGACATTTCGCCAAAGATCGCGCCGGGTCCGAGGATCGTCGTGATGATCTTCTTGCCCTCAAGCGAAAGCCGGTACAGTTGGACGCGGCCCTTCTTCAACAAAAAGAGTACCTCGCCCGTCTGCTCCGGCATGTAGAAAATCCTTCCGACCTTGCAAGTCGACATGGTGAACTGCCGATCCATTTCTTTGATCTCGCTGCGGCTTAAATCGCGAAAGATCTCGATCGACGACAGATAGTTCAGCTTTTTCTGTCGCAACTCTCTATCGTTCACTCGGCGCCACCATTGGCATCGCTGGCATCGCGAGCCAGCTTTATCGTCCGCGCTAGTTGATCCCATAGCGCTTCGCGTCTCGGGTTTCCCAGGGAGATAATCCGACCGTTCAAGACATAGGTCGGGACCGCAAAAACGGGGTCTGGGCGCTCATCGTTGAGAAGGTCGATAATTACAACTTCTACATTCTCAAAACGAGCCTGGGTCTCCGCGGCAATTGACAGCGACTCTTCACATGACCAACAATCGTTCTCGACGTAGATCTGTAGTTTGTGCATCGATGGTTCCTTAATGTAGTTTAGACGATGACTTCTGGATAGTTCAAGTTTACCGCAGGCGAGAAGAGAAACTGTGATGTGGCTCACCAAAACAGCAGTGTTCAGACGCGTTTTGACGAAAGTGCTGTTACTGCTGGTGATTAGCGCCTGTTCGTCAGCCGGCAGAGCTACGCCGACTACTCTGGTCGATATCGCTCCATCTCCCTCGCCAAGAAGCGCGGATTTAGCGGACACTGCCCCTGTTACAACCGTGGGCGCTTTCGAGCCATCCGGCTACCGCCTGCAGCCGGGAGAGTTGGTCCTGGCAGCCGAGGAAGATAACATCCCCGCGATTCTGGCAGGCGACACCCTTTTCGTCGACGCCGGGCGTGGAAGTAGTGAGTGGCAGAGCGACGATCTGGTTATCGGCGTGGCCGTCGAAGG
>JAICPS010000456.1 GCA_025929715.1 Anaerolineae bacterium
GCGTGTGAGGGCGGCATATTGGATTTAGGGGAGTAAGAGGAGGAGGGTGGGCCAGGCGGCGAATTCGATGACGACGGCGGCGGCCCAGAGAAGGTAGGCGACGGATTGCTCGCGGCGGTAGTGGTAGAAGTACCAGCCGGCTGCGGCGTTGAAGAGCCAGGTGAGCAGTGCGAAGAGGGGTGGCAGGAAAAGGCGGATGGCAGGACCGGAAAGGAGAATGGCGCCCGCGCCGTCCATACGCAGCGGAACCAGCAGCGGAAGGCGGGGGAAGAGGGCTGCCAGTAGGGCGAACAAGGCACCGTTGACCAGGAGCGGGAGGATAAGCAAGGTGCGTGCGGTGCGGTCCTGCCAGATGGGCCATTCCGTCCAACCGCCGTTCCTGGTTGAACCATCGTCCTTGATTGCAGGCGGCTGTGCGGCGACCATCGCTGCCTGCAGCGCGTTGCGAAAGGTATCGGGGTCTTGCGGGGAGAGGCCGTAGACGTTGCCGTTGGTATGGACGAGGAGCGCGTCGCCGGGCGCCTGCGTGGCGAAAAAGTAGGCCGGCGGGGGACCTAGCTGGCTGGCCTCATTAGCGGGGTTTGAAATCAGGCGCCCACGACCGAGCAGGTAGCCAGGCCAGCGTAGGCCGTTGAAATCGTAAAGGCGGCTGCCGGCTGCTACGTTATCGACGCTTCGAATGCACGCCATCGGAACGGCGTGTAAGAACGGGCCCCACTCGATTTGCAAGCTATCGCCGGTTAGCAGGTAACGCGCGCGTGACAGTGCGGCGGTCCAGTAGGCCAGGAAGGCAACGGCAGGCAGCGAAAGAAAGGCGACGAGGCCGAGGAAGAAGGATAACAGCGAAACGGGCCGGTTAAATAGAAGATAGAGGAGGATTGCGTCTAAGAATAGGATTACGGCGATGAAGGTGTAACCGGCAGGCACCCCGGGAGAGCGTGGAGGATAGGCCTCGAGCATCGTGCTAAAGGGACTGGCGTCCCTCCAGCGCTCTGGTGAGAGTGATGTCGTCGGTGTACTCGAGGTCGCCGCCCACCGACAGACCGCGCGCGAGTCGTGTGAGGCGCAGGCCCTCGATGCCGGCGAGGCGCCGCTGGAGATAAAGCGTCGTGGCATCGCCTTCCAGGGTGGCGTTCGTTGCGATGATCACCTCGCCAAAGTCGCCGTGTTGTAGGCGGTTCATGAGTTCTTCAATTTTTAGATCTTCTGGGCCAATGCCTTCGACGGGTGAGATGGCGCCGTGTAGAACGTGGTAGAGACCCTTGTAGGCGCGAGAGCGTTCCAGCGCGACTACGTCGAGCGGCTCCTCGACGACGCAAAGTAGCTCGCGCTGCCGGTTGTCGTCGAGGCAAATGGCGCAGGGATCTTGTTCGGTGATATTGAAGCAGTTTGAACAGAGGGTGGTCTTTTCCTTGAGATCATGCAACGCGGCCGAGAGATCCAGAGCCTGGTCGCCGGCAGCGCGGAGGAGGTAAAACGTGAGGCGCGCGGCAGACTTGGGGCCAATTCCGGGCAGTCGCGCAAATTCGTCGATCAGCCGCTGGACCGACCGCGGCAATACGTTTGAGGCCACCGCTTACATTCCCAGGCCGCCCAGCAGGCTGTTGATGTCCATGCCGCCGGTGAGACCTTCCATTTTTTCGGCAGCCATGGCCTGAGACTGTTCGATGGCGGCATTGACGGCGGCGACGAGCATATCTTGTAGCATTTCGACGTCGTCGGAATCGACCACTTCGGGATCGATGGTGATCGACTTCACGCGCTGGTGTCCGGTGATTTCGACGCTGATGACGCCGCCGGCGGCCGTGACAGTGACGGTTTCTTCGGCCAGCGCTTCTTGCTGCTGTGCCATCTGTTCTTGCATCTGCTGCACCTGGGCCATCAGGTCGCCAGGGCTCTTGCCGCCTTTCTTGACGGGTTTTCTGCCATAGGGTCGTTTTGCCATTGTTGTCTCCTCTTAATGGGACGCAGATGAACGCTGATTACAAAGATGTTTTTGATTTTTCTCGGCGTGAATCATGAAAATCAGCGTCCTATTCGCGGTGGTATGACTGGCGTCACATTGTCGTATTACGATTCGCGGACCTGGCCGCCTAGCTCTTCGGCCAGGGCGTAGAAGGCTTCGCGATCCACAAGCGTGTCGAGTTGCTCTGGCGTGGGTTTTCCCGCTTGGGGTTCGGGGGGCGGCGTGTATTGCGCAGTGACAACGGAGCGGACGATGCATTTCGCACCGAGCAAGTCGCTCATGTTGGAGGCCACCAGCTCGCGGGCTTCGCCGCGGTCTTCGAATTTATCTTTGAGCATACCATATTCAAAGCCCAGGATGATGGCGCTGCCTTCTACGCCCAACGGCTTGCACATGGCCAACAGGGGCGGAAGATTGCGGTCCTTCTGTCCGACACGAGCCACCATTGCGTCCCACTGGCGCCGTACGGCCTGCAATGTGATAGTGGGACGGGATTCGGGTGCGGCTTGTGCCGACGGCGTCTCAGCTTCCTGCGCCAGGGCCGTCTGCGGATCGCGTATCGATTGCAGCGTTTCGGCCGCGGTCGGTTTGCTTTCTGGCTCCGTAGCGGAGGTCTCGGGCGGCGTGGAAGGCCGTGTGGGGATGGCGCGTGCGCCCGGTTCGTCGGGCAGCAGGCTGATGAAAGCGAGTTCCAGCGGCAGCTGTGGCTGCCAACTACTGGAAGTCGTGAGGGCGGCGCTGTTGAAGGCCTTGACGGCGTCGACGAGGGCTTCACGGGAGGTCTGGCGGCTCTGGAGGACCATGCGCTCGCGCTCTCCGTCGGGCAGGGTCAGGGGCGCTTCGTCGCCCGCTGCCTGCAAGAGCAAAACGTTTCGCAGGTAGTCGACCACCTGGCGTGCAAGCTGGCGCACGTCGGCGCCGGAAGCCAGCGCGTCGTGGATGACGCGCAGCCCGGCTGCGCCATCGGCGGCAAGCCAGGCGTCGACGAGGGCGCTGACGGCTTCGTTGGAAGCGGTGCCGAGCACCATCTGGGCGCGCTCCAGGCTAATGATGTCGCCGGGTGTGGTCACGAGCTGGTCAAGGAGGCTTTCGGCGTCGCGAATGCTTCCGGAGCCCTGGCGCGCGATCAGCTCGAGGGCCTGGGGCTCAACGGAAAGTTGCTCCTGCTCTATAATCCAGCGCAGGCGGTCGATAATCTCGGGCAGGGTGAGCAGCCGGAAATTGAACTGCTGGCAGCGGGATTTGATGGTGAGAGGAACTTTGTGCTCTTCGGTGGTCGCCAGCACAAATTTGGCGTGCGGCGGCGGCTCTTCCAGCGTCTTGAGCAGCGCATTAAAGGCTGCAGTGGAGAGCATGTGCACTTCGTCGATGATGTACACTTTGAAGCGGCCTTCGCTGGGTGAAAAATTGATTTTCTCGCGGAGGTTGCGGATGTCGTCGACGCCAGTATTAGAAGCAGCGTCGATTTCGATGAGGTCGAGAAAACGACCCTCGGCAATGGCGCCACAGTTGGCGCACTGATTGCAGGGGCGTTCGGCCAGCTCTTCGTGCAGGCAGTTTACCGCTTTGGCCAGAAGGCGAGCGGTGGTGGTTTTGCCGGTGCCGCGTGGGCCACAAAAGAGGTATGCGTGGCCTGAACGGCCGGAAGCGATGGCGTTGCGCAAGGTGCGCGTGACGTGCTCCTGGCCGATGACTGCGTCGAAACGGGCGGGCCGCCATTTGCGGTAGAGGGCTTGTGACATGTAGGGTTAGTTTAGCAGGGTGGTGGGGGGCAGGCAACTGGGCCTATTGCGCCAGGTATGGCGGGTGTTATAATGACCGCAGGGGAGTATGGTTGGTTAAGGAGATTTGAAATGACGATACAAGGTTGGGAATGGATTATCATCCTCGTCATTGTTTTGCTTGTGTTCGGCGTCGGACGGATTAGTAAGCTTGGCAATGAGCTGGGTAAGGGTATCAGCGCCTTTCGAGAAGGCGTTCGCGAAGGACAGGATGAGAATGAGGACGAGGATACGGTCGACGCTAAA
>JAICPS010000662.1 GCA_025929715.1 Anaerolineae bacterium
GAGCGGCTGGCCGAAGGCGCGGCCGCGGTGCTGGTGACCGAAGAAGCGCTGGGCGACGACAGCCGGGCCCTGCTAGTGGAGGCGTTAAAGCAACAGCCTTCCTGGTCCGACCTGCCCGTAACATTGCTGCTATCGCCCGCCGGCAGCCCCACGCGGCCGCAACGCGAATTGAGCGCGATTTTGCCAGGAAGCAACGTGACGGTCTTGCGGCGGCCCGTGCCCTCGACCACGCTGATCAGCGTCATGAACGCTGCCCTACGTACCCGACAGCGGCAGTACGAAGTGCGCGAACACCTTCAAGAGCGGGAGCAGCGCGCCGCGCAGCTGGATCGACTCGTGCGCCAGCGGACTGCCAGGCTGCAGCGAGTAAACAACAAATACCGCGCCACACGCGACCTCTTCTTCACCCTTTTCCACGCCAATCCGCTGCCTATTGCCATCAATCGGCTGCAAGATGGTCTCTTCATCGACGTCAACGAGGCTTTCCTGCACTACTTCAATGTGGAACGCGGCGCATTTGTAGGTCGCACGATAGCGGAAGTAAATAGGTGGCTGCCGGACGACGAACGGGAGCGGCTGGTGGGTCTGCTACGCCAGGAAGGAAGGGTACAGAACGTGGAAATGTACACCACCCATCCCGGCGAGGTGACCAAAACGGCGCTGATTTCTATCGAGATCGTCGGCGTTCAAGGCGAAAAAGCGGCGCTCTCCACCTTCCTGGACATCACCGAGCGTAAAGAGGCCGAGGAGCAGATCGGGCGGCTCGCCTCCCAGGTGACCAGGGCCGAGCATGAGGAGCGCCATCGCATATCGCAAATATTGCACGACGACCTGCAGCAGCAGCTCTACAGTGTGCAGATGCAGCTCGCTTTTCTGCGTGGCTCGCTTGAAGCGCCCGGCGCGCTCAAAGCGCGCAGCGCACCGGAGGAAGTCGACGAATTGGAGCAGATGGTGCAGGACGCCATCGAGACGACCCGCCGGCTGAGCGTGGACCTCAGCCCGCCTATCCTGCATGAGGAAGGGCTTGCGGAGGGGCTGGCCTGGATAGCAGCACGCATGAGCGAGCAGTACCGGTTAGACGTGGATCTGCAGGCTGATGGCTCGTTTCACCTTGCCGACCACGGCCGCCGCGTGCTGCTGTTCCAGGTCGTGCGCGAGTTGCTCTTTAACGCGGTCAAACACGCCCAGGTTTCACGTGTGAAAGTTTTCCTGCAGCAAGAGGGGCAAGCGTACCGCATCGACGTCGTGGACGAAGGCGTGGGCTTTGACCCTGAGCAACTATTCCACGATGCGGCGCTGCCCGCCGGCCAGGGCCTCGTCAACGCCCGCGAACGGCTGCGCCTCACCGGCGGGCGGATGGAAGTCGAATCCGCTCCAGGCATGGGCACCAGGGTGTCGATTTTCACACCTATGGAAGGAAGTCCATAGAGCGATTTTCAGAATCGCTGTACAGACAACGCCTACACAAACCGCTCCTCTACCTCTACCCCCACCCCATTTAGCGCCAGCCGCACGTGGTGGCGGCCGGCCTTGCGCACGCGGGGAACGCGCGCGGCATTCACGTATGGCACTCCATCATGTCGCCGTAGCCAGGGCCGCTCCTGCCCCTGCTTTGTGTGCAGATGCATGTGCCCGGCCACCACCACCTCCACCTGCTTACCCTGTGCACGGGCATAGTCGATGGCCTGGCGCAGATCCGCGTCGCCCCAGTCGCCGCCAATGTTCCGCCCAAAGTCCCGCCCCCACAGGTCGTCCGGCGCGCCGCCCAGCCCAGTCGGCCCGTTGTGCGCCAGGAAGATAATACGCCCGGAGCGCGCGCGGTCCACGCACAGTCGCAGCCGCTCAGCCGACGCGGCCACATCGTGCACGCCATACACGTCACGTAGCATGGGTACAAAGTTCAAATCCCCGTTGCTGGCCCCGCTATAGCGACCGCCAACGCGGCCGCCACGGCGCTCGGCGCTTCGCGCGCCGCCCATGGAACAGGGCCGGGCCAGCACTACGTCGAATGCCACGTCGCCTGCCCGGAAGAAATGGCTGCTGTACCCGCCCATCTGCACCGGCGCAATCCAATCCCGCAGCCACCGGTGGAACGCCGCGTGTCGCCATCCGGTCAGCGCCGCCAGCCGCGCGTTATTCAGAACTTCCGCCAGCAATTGGACCCGATTGTGGACGTCATGGTTGCCGGCAATCATAAGCGCCGGCTTTCTCAGCCGCCCGATGCGCCTGGCAATAGCAGGCGTGCGCCGCACGGAGAATATGGAGGTCAGATCGCCCACGAAAAGCAGTAGATCGTAGTTGGAACGATTGAAAAATGCATTATCTTTCTCGTCCCAGTGCTCGTGAATGTCGCCGATGATGGCTATTTGGGCCATTCCGGATACCAAAACGGCCCCACCCGCGTCCCCAGCCCAATGATC
>JAICPS010000480.1 GCA_025929715.1 Anaerolineae bacterium
CGACGGCCAGCGCCAGTGCCTTTATGGCCACGATCTGCCAGCGCGGTATCGGTGTGGCCACGATTAATTCCAGGGTGCCACTGTCTTCTTCGCCGGCCAGGGCGCCCGTGCTGCCAATGATGGCGTAGATACCGAGAATGAGACTCATAAACTGCAAGACTGTGCTGCCCAGGTAGGCCTCAAAGCTACCCATTTCCACGCCCATGGCCTGGTAAAACGAAATGTCACTCAGGTTCATGGCGGCAAGCTGGCCGGCCATTTCAGGATAGATGCCAATATACATGGCTGCATAGCATGCTAGGCCGATGCCCCAACCAATGATGGCGTTGCGCCGTGACCAGATTTCGCGTTTGAATAAGTTAAGCATGGCTGTTCTCCTGCTTCTCGCTTCCATTGGAAGGACCGCGGCCATAATAGGCGAAAAATATCTCTTCCAGCGTGACCGGTAACGTTTCAATATCCACGATCCCACAGGGCACGGCCGCCTCTAATACCCTGTCCAGATTTTGTCGAATTTCCAGCATCACGGTCGAACCATCGTCGCTCTCTCCCGCACGCGCCAACTCGGTGACGCCTTCAATGTCAAAGACGCCATTTGCCGGGGCCTGCCGCAGGGTGAGGCGCAGGCGCTTAAACTGCTGCCGGACAAGCGTTTCGACGCGCTCGGTTTTCACCAACTGTCCCTCGCGGATGATGCCCACGCGGTCGCAGACGGCCTGTACTTCGGACAGGATGTGGGACGAGAAGAACACCGTGCGCCCGTCGTCGCGAGCTTCGCGCACCAGCTCCAGAACGGTACGCTGAACCAGCGGATCGAGGCCGCCGGTGGGCTCGTCCAGGATCAGCAGGTCGGGGCGGCCCATGAAGGCGAGCACGATGCCCACCTTCTGTCTATTGCCGCGCGAATATTCCTTGATCTTGCGGCCGGGATCCAGGTACAGGCGCTCCATTAACTGCTGCAGGTAATTTCGGTCTACTTTATACCCGTACAACCCGGCCATCATGTTCAGGAAGGCCCGCCCGCGCATCTGCGGGTAGAGGCTTAGCTCGCCGGGCAGGTAACCAACTCGTTTGCGGATCTCGGCGCCGTCTTGCTGGCAGTCCAGGCCAAAAATGGTGGCCTGCCCGCTCGTGGGCCGGATCACGTCCAATAGCACGCGCTGGGTGGTCGTCTTGCCCGCGCCGTTGGGACCGAGGAAGCCAAAGACCTCGCCCTCGTGGACCGCCAGATCGACGTCTTTAATGCCGCGGTGTTTGCCGTAGTAGACGGTTAAGTTTTGTGTTTGAATGACCGGTTGTGCCATCGTATCGTTCCTTTTCGTAGCCGCGGATTCTATTCCGCGCGAGAAACGTTGGCGAGGTATGGAAATCTCGGCTACGTGAGCATTTGCCGCACCTGGTTGAGGTTGTAGATGTGTATCGAGCCTGGCGCGGCGCCGAGCAGGCGCTCTATGGCGCGCTCGTGGGCCTTGAACTTCTGTTCAAGAATGGGCCAACGTTCGGTTTCCTCGTCGCCCGCCAACAGCATATGGGCCACGGAGTCGGACAGTCCCTGGCCCATACTGAAAATCAGCTCGGCGCATTCCTGAACGGGCTGGGGGACGAACAAACCCTCACGCACACCTTGCTGCACGATCTCAGCCAGAAGAGGCGTCAGTAACTGGCGCGCGCCGTCGTGCATCTTGGCGCGCAGCAGCGCGTTGTCGTCCCTGTAAAGCAGTTCCAGCATCTCTATGAAAAAAGCCTTGTTAGCCAGTTTCCAGCCGCCAAGTTCGGCGCAGATCTGTTCAAACTTCGCGGCGGCATCGAGCTGCGGGTCGCCGACCAATGGCGCTAACTGTTGCAGCCTCTTTTTCAAGGAGCGCTCAATCACGGCGTCCAGCAGAGCGGCTTTAGAGTCGAAGTAGTGGTAGAAGGTGCCCTTGGCAATACCCACGGCGTCGATGATCTGGCGCACAGAAGTCTGTTCGTAACCCCTTCAGAAAAAAAAGTGCTCGGCCGTATCCAGGATTTCGCTGCGTCTTTCTTCATGCTCTTTTATAACTCGCGTCATCGTCGTTCCTTTCGCCACGCGCATGGCTTGCTACCGACCGACCGTCGGTCAGTAGAAATATTGTACTAGTAATGGCTCGCGGTGTCAAAGAAGTGGGCGCGAGTGGAGGTAGGGTTTTCCCTACCAAAGATTGGGGCATTACCCCATTACGGCGCAAGTCGGCGGCATGTATGCTAGTTGTGTGCATGGAGGTCGGTAGAGGGGGCTTTTGAAGGTTTGTTAGTTTATTGGGAGGTTAATTGATATGCAGGAAGAACGTGACGTGATGGATGAGCAGCGGCGCGCAGAGGCGAGGCCGGAATCGACGGAGCCTTCTCCGGATGCGCCGCCGGCGCCGGAAGATCAGGTCGGAGAGGAGAATTACACGACTGATACGTCGCAGGATGACTCGCGGCCGGCGGTACTACTGGATCCGGAAACGGAAACGGACGAAGGGGACGAGCTGTACTTTGTCGTAGACAACGAAGAAGAGCTGGACCGGCTCTCGGCGGACGACAACGCCGAAGCTGTGCTGAACGAGATGTCGGATTATACGGAGGACCAGGAGATACTGGACGACTTTGCGGAACGGCAGGTCATGCCTACTGACGAGCAAGGACTCATGCGCCGGCTGCGCGAGCACCACTCGGAGACGCCAGAACTGAGCGGCGGTGACGTCGACGCAGCATGGGACCAGGGGGAGGATGCGGGCGATGAAACGGCTTCGACGGAGCCAACGCCCGATCAGGATCGCGTGGAGGAGATTGGCGAGGCGCTGGGGCTGACGTACGAAGACGACGAGGAGCTGGATTTTGCGCAAAAGGTCTGGCAACGCGACGAGGATCGCTGGGAGCTAGACCTGGAATCGGTCGAGGACGAAGAGGGGTTAAACGGCGAGGATATGCGCGATGAGGAGGAGATGGTTGAAGATGTCCTGGACGAGGAAAGCATGGAGCAGGATGCCGTGGACGAGGTGGGGGAGGATGAGTTGGATCAGTATCTGTAGGACGGGGACGGAGGATGGGAGACGGGGCGTTACGGTCTTCCGTCTCCGGTCTTTCTTACTCCCCGCCGGCCAGGGGTTCCACCGGAATGTAGAGACGAAGGGGAGAGTCGGGGTCGGCCGGATTGTCATCTTTGCCGTAACGCTCGAATTCTGGGCCTGGGGCGCGCCGATAGTTGGACGTTGGAAACCATGACTCCGAAGCCTCATAGGCGTCCATCAGGCTTGAAACGCTGGTAGGAAAGACGGCGTAATTCTGCGCCGGCACGTGCCACGTTTCCATGCCCTCGGGGGCTTGCTCATCGGTATCCACTTGCAGACCGGCCAGGTAGTCATACTCGCCCTTTTCATAGTCGAAGTTGTCCATCACACCGTAGGCGTCTCCGGCGTCGGCCGCCTGCAGCTCTTCCATGCGCTCTCTGAATTGGTCCCACAATGCTTTGATCTCGCCTCCGTCGTGGTTGCCCCGAAACCGGAGGCCGACTACCTTGAAGTCTTGCTTATTGACAATTTGGGGCTGTACGTTTTCGGTCATGATTCGTTTCTCCATGGGCCGGTAAAGGAAAGCGTATTCTTATCATAATGCGATCGATGTGCCACTGGAAATGGGGGAAAACCCCCAAATGTTGTCATTTTGTGACGGTGCCAGCGTTATTGACACAGAAATCAATTACAGTTACACTGATTCTCTATTGCAAGTAACTGCAATAAGGAGCGTGTATGAGTCACAACATGGAGGAAATTGCGGCGCGGTTGCGGGGGGCG
>JAICPS010000377.1 GCA_025929715.1 Anaerolineae bacterium
AAATGCCGAGAGAACCAGAAGCACTAGCAGACAGGAAGGCCCACTGCCGGGATGGCGGGGAGGTTTGCGCTGAATAACCATTCTATAAAGATCCTAACAATTCTAATCACACTGGGCAACTAGACTTATCTGCCTCATACAGAAACAGAACCAAATATCCACATTAATCTGTATCTCCCTCATCTCCAGTTCTCCAATTTCCAATCACCAATCTCTAATCCCTCTTCCATCGCCACCACAAGCCTACCGGATAGCCTACCATCTTCGCAAAGTCGCCCACGAGCCGAATGATCGGGATCAGGGCAAACGCTCGCAGGCGCGCCGGGGGGCGCCAGCGAAAAGTCATGCGCCACAGTCGGGTAGCGGGACGCCAGCAGTAGGCCGCCCCGCCGAAAATGAGCGCCAGCCATCCCGCCCATTTTTCGCGCCAGATGAGCCGCAGCGAGAAGGGCAAGATCAGTAGGTAGGTTACGTAACGCACGGCGTGGCGCCTGGGCCATAGATTCGCTTTGCCATCGCCGCGAGCATAGCGGTAATACTGGCGGAAGAAAGCGCGCAGCGTGCTGCGTGGGCGGAAATAGGCGACGGCGCGAGATGCAAAGGGAAAAGGACCATAGCGGCGATACAGCGCCATATCGAAAACCAGGTCCTCGCCGTAATCCAGCCATTCCGGATAGCCGCCCACGGCCTCCCAGGCCTCTTTGCGAAAGGCGACAGAGCGGCTGGAGGGCAAAAACGTCCGCGGATCGACGTCCGGCAGTTCAGGCAGCACCGTGGCGCCCAGCACAACCTCAAAGTCAGTGTAGGGATCGGGCTCAAACCAGCCGCTGACTACCACTGATTGGTCTTTAAGCAGAGGCCGCGTAATTTCCTCCAGCCATACAGGCGACAGGACCACCCCGGCGTCGGTAGCGGCGATTATGGGACCGGCGGCGGCTTCGATGGCGCGATTGCGCCCCTGGCTAATGTTGCTGCCCGGGGCAGTCACCACCTTTAGAGGCAGCCAACGCCGGTAGCTCTCCAGAACTTCCAGCGTCTTGTCCGTGGAGCCGCCGTCGCAGATGACGACCTCATCCGCAAGCAGAGTCTGCTGGATCAAGGAATCCAACAACGGATGCAACGCGCGCCCTTCATTCTTTACGGTTATGATTACGGAAATAGACATGATAGGAGCACGATTTTACTCGGTCGTCACAAAATATACCCGTTTGCCCCACACTGCCTGGATGATAGAATCACAGCCTATGATGTCCACAGGGCCTGTGATATCCACAAGACGGCAGAAACTTAGCAAAGTCCCAGGCGCCTCGCCCGCAAGTTGCGATCTGAGCCTGGTGATTCCTGTCTATAACGAAGCCGAAAATCTAGCGCCGCTCCTGCAGGAAATTAACGCGGCGCTGGCGCAACGTGACGTCGATTACGAGGTCGTATTTGTGGACGACGGCAGCTGGGATGGTAGTTTTGACGTCATGCGCGAGCTAGCGCGTAATGATGCGCGCGTGGTCGCCATCCGTTTCCGTCGCAACTTTGGGCAGACGGCAGCGTTTGCTGCGGGCTTTAACCATGCCACCGGCGACGTCATTGTGACCATGGACGCCGATCGCCAGAATGACCCCGCCGACATTCCGGCGCTGTTAGATAAGCTGGCGGAAGGCTATGACGTCGTCAACGGCTGGCGCATGGAGCGCAAAGATCCCTATCTCCTACGTAAGCTACCCTCTCGCATCGCCAATGCGCTCATCGCCCGCACCAGTGGCGTACGCCTGCACGACCGCGGCTGTTCCTTGCGCGCCTTTCGCGCACCGGTTCTACACGAGCTGCATCTTTATGGCGAGATGCATCGTTTTATTCCCGAGATGGTTAGTTTTGCCGGGTTCAGCATGGCCGAAGTACCTGTGAGCCATCGCTTGCGCACCGCAGGGGAGTCCAAATACGGGATCTCGCGCACCTTTCGCGTCATTCTGGATCTAATTACTGTGATTTTTTTGCGCCGCTACAGCGACCGGCCCATGCATCTTCTGGGCGGTATCGGTATCATCTCCACGGTCATTGGCTCATTGTTTGCTGCGTACCTGGCGTTGATCAAGTTTTGGGGATTGCTGATCGGTGGCCTTGAAGGCTTTCGCGCGGTGCGCATCGGCGACCGTCCGCTGCTGATGCTGGCAATCTTACTCGTCTTTATCGGCGTGCAATTCCTGGTGATGGGATTGTTAGCGGAACTAATCGTGCGCACTTATTACGAAAGCCAGGGTAAGGCAGTCTATCACGTACAGCAGGTGGTGGCTCAGACAGACGACCCAAATGCGGACGGGCCTCATTCCGACGACGTCCAGCGTCAATCTCCTGGGGCCGGCCGTCACTCTGACCAGACCGTCGCTCATTCTGACGTCGCCCAAGCTCAATCCCATGAGGCCCTAAATTCATGAAGTTGCTGATAATCGGCATTGACGGCGCAACGTTCGATCTGGTGCGCCCGTGGGCTGAACAGGGTCACCTGCCAAACCTGGCGCATTTGATGGAAGAGGGCGTCTCGGCAGATCTCGCCTCGACGCTGCCTCCGGTCACCAGCCCGGCGTGGCCCACCTTTATGACTGGCTGCAACCCGGGAAAACACGGGGTGTTCGATTTTATTCAGCCTACGGGAGCCGACTTTTCGCTGGTTAATTCGACCACAATTCGCCAGCCGACCATCTGGCAGCGACTTTCTGCGGCCGGTCTCAAAGTTGGCGTGCTTAACGTGCCTGTCACTTATCCGCCGCATGAGGTAAACGGATTTATGATCACGGGCATCCTCAGCCCAAATTCGGAACATATCTGCCATCCGCACGATCTGCTCGAGCGTTACCGTGAAACACTGGGCGAATACCGCGTGGCGCCCGACGTGCAGTTCAAGCCAGGCATTGAACAGTCGTACGTTGAAGACATCTACGCCCTGATACGCGTACACGGCGAATGGGCGCTGACGCTAATGGAGAACGAGCCGTGGGACGTGCTGATGGTCCATTTCATCGCCCTGGACATCATGAAGCATGCCATGTGGCGCCACATGGACGAGCGGCATCCACGGCATGAGCCGGGACCGTACAAGCACGCCATTCGCGACGGATACCGGCTGGTCGACGATTACATCGGGCGTATGCTGCGGCGCGTGCCTGAGGATACCACAGTGCTGGTCATGTCAGATCATGGCTTCGGGCCGTTGAGCAAAATCGTCAACCTCAACGTTTTCCTGATGCAAAAAGGTTTTCTCAAGCTCAAGGGCGATTTCGTCAACCGCCTCAAGGCCGCCGCCTTCCACATGGGTATGACGCCTGCCAGCGTCTATCACATGATCGAGACGGTTGGGCTGCAGAACCTGGCGACGCGCGTTTCTAAAGAGACCCGCAACCAGGTCGTCGGCCGCTTCCTAAGTTTTAACAGCGTGGATTGGAGCCGCACGGTGGCCTACAGCATGGGGCACGTTGGCCAGATCTATCTCAACGTGGCGGGCCGCGAGCCACAAGGCATCGTGACCACAGATAATTACGAGAGCAAGCGGCAGGAAGTAATTCGCGCCCTGCGCAAGCTGCGCGACGAGGACGGCAGTCCGCTGGTAACCAAAATCATTCTGCGCGAAGAGACCTACCATGGGCGTTATGCGGAAAAAGGGCCTGACATCCACGTCGTGCTTGACGATTACAATATGATTGCCTTCCCGCTCTTTGCCACCAATAACGAAGTCATAGCAGACCAGATCCGCGGTGATTCAGGCAGCCACCGGCGAGAAGGCATCTTCATCGCCCAGGGGCACAACATTCGCGCCGCCGGACGCCAGGACGAGGTTAACATTCTGGATCTCGCGCCGACGATCATGGCTCACCTGAACCAGCCCGTGCCGCCGATCATGGACGGACGGGTGTTAGAAGAGATATTCGTCCAACCGCCGCAGATTGCGTATGCCGATGATCTGGAAACCGGCGCTACCGTGCGCCAGATCCGGGTGTTGCAGGCGGAAGAGACGAGCCAGATAGAAGAGCGGCTGCGCAATCTGGGTTATCTCTAAGCGCGCCGGATTTCGCGTGTCAAGGGTTGTTGCTATCGCGCAGGGCGCCGCGCAAGGCGCACAACTCCTCCCCCTGTTTTCTATCTTCCTGGCGGCGCTGGCTGCGCGCCTGGCAGCCATCGGTCGCTACGTCACGCCCGACGAGCTTAACTGGGTCTACCGTAGTCTGGGGTTGCGGCGTGCGTTGCTGGCAGGCGATTGGCGGCAGACGATCCAGAGCGGGCATCCTGGAGTCACCACTACCTGGATCGGGGCCGCCTCAGTGCAATTGCAGCAGTGGCTGCAGCCAGAGCTGGGCGCCCGCCTGGCGTGGCTGGACGGGCTCCAGCAGCTTTCCACGGACAACGTCGAAGCTTATCGCCACCTTTATGCCTTCCTCAATGGTGGGCGCCTGGGCGTAGCCCTGATCACGGGCCTGGGCATCGTGCTAATTTTCCTGCTGGCGCGCGAGCTCGTTGGTTCCCCTGCCGCTATGCTAGGCGCCGTGCTGTTGGCGCTAGATCCGTTCTTTGCGGGCCTCTCGGGCCTGCTGCACGTCGACAGCCTGCTGGCGACGTTCACGCTGCTGGCCCTGTTGCTCGCCCTATGCGCCGGACAAACAGGCTCGCAGCGTATGGCGCTGGCGGCGGGCGTGGTTACAGCGCTCGCGTTTCTCACCAAGACGCCCGGCCTGGTCCTTGTCGCCTTTGTGCCGCTCATCCTGATCATCCCATCACCCCATCACCCACTGTACGGGCGGTCGGCGGGCGCCGGCAGGACGCAAACCGCGGCTACCGCAGCTGCCCAACTATTCGCCTGGGCAGCGGCGCTGGCTCTGACGACGCTGATACTCCTGCCGGCCCTGTGGACAGACCCGCGCTACGTCTGGGAGGTGGTGAGTGGTCTGACGGGGAGACTGGT
>JAICPS010000683.1 GCA_025929715.1 Anaerolineae bacterium
ACGGCTAAGCGGGACCTATGCCTCGGCCGTCGCCGCTGCGAGCGCTCTGGAAGATCGCGCTACGATTCATCTGTTTGATTCCAAATCCGGCGCAGCTGTGCAGGGAATCATGGCCATCGAAGCGGCGCGTATGGCTCGCGCTGGAGCCGCAATCGAAACGATCCGCCCACGCCTGGAGGCGATGCGCGAGGCTTTCAGCGTCTACTTTTTGATCGACAGCCTGGAATATGCGGTGAAAGGAGGGCGAGTCAGTTCTCTGCGCGCTGGCTTTGCTAATCTGCTGAACATCAAGCCCATTATGACGTTGAGCGATGGAATTATTGTGGAGGCAGGCAAGGTGCGAACGTATCGGAAAGCTGTGGATTGGATGGTCGACGCCACCGCCAACGACGTGGGCTCGCAACCGGTGCACCTTGCCGTGATGCACGCGAACAACCGCGCCGCCGGGCAGGCGCTGCTTGAGAAGGCACGGCCGAGGCTGAACGTCAATGAGGAGACGTTCATGGAAATGGCCGTTGCCGTTGCCATTAATCTGGGTCCGGGAGCACTGGGACTGGTGGCGATGCCTATCGACAGCAAATCAAGGTGAGCGGCGCTTCCAAAGCGCCGCTCACCTCCATTGAAACCAACGGGGATGACACGGATGAACTACGACGCACAATTGACGCTGCTTTCCGCCTATACCGACAGCTTGAATGAAGGAGCGGATCATGCCGAACGCTTTTTGTGGCGGCAAGGTCCGGTGGCGCCCGATCTCCTGCTGCTGTTGGCTCTGGCGCGGCGTCTCAGTCAGGTCCTGGCCCCGCTTCCGCTTTCCGAACCTTTTCGTTCGCAACTACACCAGGATCTGATCACCCGCTATAAGGGAGCGGATTCCCCTGACGATAGGCATGAGCGGCGGTCGGTATGGTTTGGCCTGGCGGCCGTGGGCTCTTTACTGCCGCTCGTAGGCATTGTCGTCTGGCGCCGTCACCGCCGTTCGCATGCGTTCCAATACTTTCCTGGAAATTCAAGCGTCGGCAGGTAAGCCAGTTTCCGGGAAAGTAACCCAATTGCTTACCCATAGTGCTTGTGATAAAATGCACACATGGTGGCCATGGGACCGGAGCGTTCCATCTATCCGCGCCTACACCCTATCAAGGCCATTAGTCTTTGCAGGAAACGCCACATGAAATACAGTAAACATTTCGTTGCGGTCAGCGTGCTTGTGCTCGGCCTTTTCGTGATCGTCTACGTGCTTTTAAGGTCCATCTACCAGCTGCCCGTAGCTGCCAGCGCCGAGGCGCGCGGCATCGACGCCTTATTCGAGGGCCATTTTTTCCTGATTTCATTCTTATTCGCCCTCGTGGTCGGATTCATGCTTTATAGCCTTGTCGTTTTTCGCCGCCGGCCGGGTGACGAGAGCGACGGCGACCATTTTCACGGACACACAGGTCTGGAAATAGCCTGGACGATTATTCCGCTCGGCCTGGTGATCTTCTTCGGCGTGTGGGGCGCTCAATTACTGGGCGATATCTCAGAACCCGACCCGGACGAAATGGTGGTCCAGGTGATTGGAAGGCAGTGGTCCTGGAGCTTTGAGTATCCGGAACTTGACGAGATGAGCTCCGACGAGCTGGTGCTACCCGTAGACCAGCCCATTGTGCTGCAACTGCAGTCAGAGGACGTACTGCACTCCTTTTGGGTGCCCGAATTTCGTGTCAAACAGGATCTATTACCGGGGGAGATGCGCGAGCTACGTGTGACGCCGTCACGCGTAGGCGACTACACGTTGCGATGCGCCGAGATGTGTGGAGACCAGCATGCTTACATGCTGGCGGACGTGCGCGTGCTTTCGCCCGCCGATTTTGATAGCTGGGTTCAGGAGCAATCGGAAGCCGGCGCAATCACCGAGTTGTCGCCAGAAGAGCGCGGCGCAGTGTGGTATACCCAGTTCGGCTGCAACAGCTGCCATAGCGTGGACGGCTCTGTAATCGTGGGGCCGAGCTGGCAAGGCCTATTTGGCAGTGAGCGGGTATTAGAAAGTGGACAGACAGTCGTCGCCGACGAAGCGTATCTGCGTACCGCCATTTTTGATCCTAACGCACACCATGTCGAAGGATTCCCACCGGTGATGCCGACGAACTTTGAAGAGCAGTTCGCCGAAGAAGAGGACCAATATGGCGGCGAGATTATCATCGTCGAGGATCTGATCGCATATATTCAAACGCTAAGCGAAGAGGGCGCTAACGGCGAGTAAGTGACAATGAAGGAAGGAACACAA
>JAICPS010000378.1 GCA_025929715.1 Anaerolineae bacterium
GCGCGCAGCTGACCCAGAGATGAGGCATACGCCAATTGGAGATCATCGTCGGGCTCCGAAGACATACGCTCCATCAGAGGTGGACTTCTCTCTGTGTCTTCAATTGATCCCAACGCTCTGGCGCTGTGGAGCTGAAGGGAGCGATACTGGGAGTCCAGCGCCCGGCGCAGCGGCTTCACGGCGCTTTGGTCGCCCATGCGCCCGAGGGCCCACGCGGCGATCACGCGCAGTGCAATCTCGTTGCCCTCCAGCACATCGACCAGCGCCGCCGTTAATCGTTGGTCACGGCGCATGTGGGCGACGGCGATGATGGCCTCAAAGCGCACGTGAAAGCGCGGGTCAGCCAGCGCCTCGAGCAATTCTTCGATGGTCAGGGGACTTCCCGACCGACCAAGGCGCTCGGTCATGGCGACCGTGGTTTGCTCGTCCCTGGCCTGATAGTAGCGGATCATTGAGCCCATAGCCTGAAACGGATTGCCGCGCAGGAAGACGTTTGCGAACGCCGTCACGCCCACCGCGTGCGCTTCAGGCGTGCGCCGCAACACCACGAGACCTGCGAGCGACAGGGCAAAGCCAAGTAGGAAGAGCGGCGTGTAGGGGTCAAGGGCGACGCCAAAACGGCCTCCGCCAATGCCTTGCGCGAGGTCCAGTATCCTGCCGCCGAGCAGCTGGCTCAATCCTCCTACGAGACCGGCAGACGCGTAATATAGCGCCATGTAGTCAGACTTCTTCTCCGGAGGGACAATGCTGACAAAGAGGATGCGGCTTGAGCCAATCGACCATGCGATTGAACTTACGCCTTGAAAAAAGGCGATAACCATCGCAGCGTATAAGCTCCAGACGCTCTCACGCGGCATGACTATCCACGAAACGGGCAGGGTAAGTGTTAGTAGGACGCCGGTGAGCATGACCGGTTTGCTGCCATACCGATCCGCCGCCCAGCCCCACAGGTAGCTCGACAGCATGGCGCCTGCCAGCGTACCGTTCTGCAGCAGCACGATCTGCCCCTCACTGAGGCCCACCTGTTCCTGCATGAAGAGCGGAAGAAACGAGACCATGGGCACCGTGCCCAGCGTCATCAGGCTGAAGCCGACTAAGTAGGAAACGAAGCCTCTATCCCGTAGGGCTTCCCAAATGTCGCGGGAATGCTCACCTTTCGCCGTCGCGGCTACTTCTGGAGCCCCGCCTGGGATACGCGAATAGGCCCACATAGAGAGAAGACCAAACAGGACGCCCGCGCCGATCAGAATTGTAAAACGTGACAAATCGGTGGAGCGTTCGATGAAAAAGCCCGCGACCGAAACCACGACGAGACCAACCAGCGTAATGAAGATCTGGTTGGTTGCTGCAAACTTGCCGCGAAGCGAGTCTGGTATCATTTCCTGTGCCCAGGGATACCAGCCCGTCTCGGCAACGGCTCGACAAAGCGAAAAGGCGGCGACAATGCCCGTGATAAATACGAGCGTACCCGACACGCCGTAACGGGCGACCACCCTGGGCGTCAGGAGCAGGAGAGCGGCGACAAAATTGCGCGCGCCCCAAAATGCCAGGAATGTGCGTTTGTAGCCAATTCGTGCAACGGCGGGTGAGATGAGCAAGGCAATTAGACCGAAGAAAGGGATTAGTGAGAGCTGGAATCCAATCTGGGTCTTGTTAAAGCCAAGCTCACTCAGAAACAGAATAAAGACGGAGCCGAAGAATGTGAATTGTGTAAAGACGGTGTTGGCTGAGTTCGCGGCGACTCGCCAGGGGATTGCGCGGATCTTTTCGACGTTGCTTGGACCTTCACGCATGTACCGATTATAGATCCAAGCGTAATGCAAGTGCACGAATGCGGAGCGCAGCTTTCCCCAACAACGTGCCAGTCAATCGGCAATTGCTGCGAAATTGCGAGAAGAGTCATGTTATAATCTGACCCCTGAAGCGTTTGGCATGTAAAGCAGAACAGGGAAGGACATTCCGATGATGGATATAGAACAAGTCATTACAGCCGCCAATGAGGCAGGCGTGCGGCTGATCCGCTTTCTATACTGTGATAACGGTTGTGTCATTCGTGGCAAGCTGGCCCACATTGATAGCCTGGCAAGGAGGCTGGAGACAGGAATTGGGCTGACTGTGGCCATGCAGGCGATGAATATGCTTGACCAGTTACAGCCGGTTGAGGGCATGGGGCCTGTGGGTGAGATACGACTGATGGCTGACCCGGACAGTTTCGTCGTTCTGCCCTATGCGCCACACAGCGCGGCGATGATGGCCGATATGTTGACGTTGGACCGCCGGCCCTGGGGCGCCTGCCCGCGCAGCTTTCTGAAGCGGATGATTGCCCAGTCCGCCGACCACGGTTTCAGCATCCAGGCCGCCATGGAAAACGAATTTAGCTTGCTCCGGGCTGATGGTGAGATCAGCTATGCCCCCATTGATACCGGGTTGTGCTTCAGCTCTGTTTCCATGACGGCCGCGGCCGCGGTGATAGATGACATCATTGCTGCCCTGGAAAGCCAGGAAATTGCCATTGACGCCTATTACCCTGAACTGGGCCACGGCCAGCATGAGCTACCAATTCGCCACGCGCCCGCTCTGCGGGCGGCCGATAAGCAGATCTGGTTCCGCGAAACGGTTCGCAATGTTGCTCACCAGCATGGCCTGTTGGCGTCTCTGGCGCCCAAACCGATGCCGGAACAGGCGGGGAATGGTTGCCATATTCATTGGAGCGTCTGGGATACCGACGGGAACATCAATCTGCTTTACGAGCCGGACGACCCCTACAGGTTGAGCCAGATGGGCTACCATTTTATAGCCGGAGTGTTGGACCACCTGCCCGGCTTACTGGCACTGACAGCGCCCAGCTACAATTCGTACCGCCGGCTGCAACCCCATTTCTGGAGCAGCGCATACACTGCCTGGGGGCCTGACAACCGGGAAGCAGCCGTGCGCGTCGCGTCTGGAATGTGGGGTTACGAAGCGGAAACGGTGAACCTGGAACTGAAGGCCAGCGATCCCAGCCATAATCCTTATCTGGCTCTGGGTGGCCTGATTGCCGCCGGGTTGGATGGCGTGGCCCGCGAGCTCACTCCCGGAGAACCGGAGCTGATCGATCCCGGTAATTACAGCGATGAAGAGCGAGCCGCACGGGGCATCGAACGCTATCCAACCAGCCAGGCGGAAGCGCTGGATTCGCTGGAGAAGGACGAGGTGTTGATGGCAGCGTTGGGTCCGGAGCTAAGCTGCTCATACCTCGCGGTGAAGCGGTCAGAATTCCAGGCTTTTGAGGGCGAGGATCTGGCATTCGAGATTAAGCATCACCTTCACAAGTTCTAATACCCCAGATGATGGACTTAAGCGACGTTCCGCTTGTCGATCACCACGCACACCCCCTGTCGCGTCCGGAGGCGACGGCGGACGCGGCCGGCTTCAGGCGGTGGTTTACCGAGTCGACTGACCCAGATGTGCACGTCCAACACGTGCCGCAGACGCTATTCTTTCAGACCGCCGTGCGCTGGCTGGCCGAGCTACTGGATTGCGAGCCAACGCTAGAGGACGTGCTGGCGGCGCGGGCAGCACGTCCGTACCATGCGTGGGTCCAGACACTTTTCAAGGATGCGAACATCGGCCTTGTTCTATGCGATTATGGGTATGGCGGCGATCTTGCCTATGGCCACGACGAAATGAAGGCGCTGCTGCCCTGTCCGGTCAGGCCGCTTTTGCGCCTGGAAACGCTGGCCCAGGAGCTCATTGTGGAGCAAGAAACGTTCGACGCGATGGTGGATGCCTTCGTCGCCACGGTAGACCGGTCACGGACGGACGGCTACGTGGCTTTGAAAAGCATCGCCGCTTACCGGACCGGGCTGGCGATTGGCAGGCCAGACCGTGATGAGGCTGATGCTGCATTCGTTCCACTCAAGGAAGAAGCCCGTCGCAGCGGTCGCGTGCGGCTGGCCAGCAAGCCGCTGGTAGATTACCTGCTGTGGCAGGCGGTGGCTCAGGCGTCTCGACAGGAACTACCGCTTCAGTTCCATACCGGATTCGGCGATAGGGATGCCGACCTGCGGCACGCCAATCCAATACACCTGCGGGCGTTTATTGAGGAGACACGAACACCGCTCGTGCTGCTACATGCCGGCTGGCCTTTTTACCGCGAGGCGGCTCACCTAGCGGCTCTGTATCCTCACGTCTGGCTGGACGTCTCACTGGCGATTCCCCTGGCGACAGCCGGTATTCCGAACATGCTGGGTGATATTTTGGGAATGGCTCCCTTCAGCAAGATATTATTCGCTACCGACGCGTTTACGATGCCGGAGATGTTTTGGCTGGCGGCGCGCTGGGGAAGGTGGGGGCTGGGGCAGGTGTTGCAGCAATTTGTCCAGGAAGGGTTCCTGAGTGCGGAGGAGGCGTGGCGAGCAGCCTGGGTGATGCTGGGGGAGAATGCACGCAGCCTGTACGGCTTAAGACGAGAATATTGATTTCCGGCGCGTAGCCAGTATCTCCAAATCCCATATCCAGCCAGATTTCATTGCAGCTCACCGTGCCTGAGGAAAATAAATTGTTGAACCGAAGGATCTGTGGTATGCCAAAAGAGATTACCCTTGTAGATGAACCGGTCTCTTTGTTCGATGGGTAGAGTGAAGTCTAGATTCGGCGTTGTTGCCTCTGGATCGATGCACTGCACGACGATGGCGGCGTTCGTCTGGGTGTTCCGGAACTCAGCGAGGTCGAACCTGAATTCTTGTCCATACATAGTGACCACGATGCCGTCCTCGGCCCAACCATCAATATCCCACCCACTGTTCTCAACCGGCCGTTCCGCACCTCCACGGGGCATAGCAGGTGGGCGGTTCGGGGCCGGGAGGGTCGGCGCCAGAAGTGTCGGGGCTATTATGGTGACAGGGGCGACTGTGACAAACGGTGTTTCTACGGGTAGCGTCGGAA
>JAICPS010000620.1 GCA_025929715.1 Anaerolineae bacterium
CATATAACGTTAGTGGCGAATATGCGATGGTCAAGGCGGCTGCGGCCCAGGGCTGGCTGGAAGAGGAAATGGTCGTCATGGAAACGCTGCTGGGCATCCGGCGTGCCGGCGCGGACCTGATCATCACCTACCATGCCAGAGACGCAGCCACGTGGCTGCAACGCTGAGCCGGAGCAACCGTCGATGTCCTTAGATATTCAACGCAAAGACATTTCCGATGCCGCCGACATTTTGGAACGGGGTCGCGCTAAAGACGGCATGGAAATACACAGTGACCGGAGACTATTCATGCAGTTGCTGGCTTATGGCGACTGCCGTGATGCCGCTTCATTAGCTGAGCCCCTCAGGCAAGCGCAGATACATGGCGTACTCTACGAGGACATCAACGATCCTTTGGGAGTGGCGCTGCTAACATACGGCGAAGATCCCGGTTACTTTATCGACCAGTCGCGACAGTTCCTGGTCCGCCCCCCGTTCGCCGAATTGCAGCCAAAACCAGAGTTCACCATGCTGGGCCGCACATACGCTATCGGCTACGAATCCGACCTGCAAGAGGCGCTCATAGAGCGCCCGCGCCGCCGGGTCACCGATCGCGCTCTGCGCTGGGCGATCTGGTATCCGCTGCGGCGCGCCGGCTCCTTCGAACAACTTTCCGCTGAAGAGCAGCGCGTGATTCTGATGGAACACGGCGGTATTGGCCGCGCCTTCGGGAATGCGGGACACGGTTACGATATTCGCCTCGCCTGTCACGGCCTCGATAAGAACGACAATGATTTTGTGATCGGGTTGGTCGGGCCGCAGCTTCATCCCCTTTCCATCATCGTTCAACGCATGCGCAAGACGAAGCAAACGTCGCTACACCTGGAACGGTTAGGACCCTTCTTCGTCGGCCGCGTGCTCTGGCAGTCAGACCATTCGTGACCGCTCGTCACCCGAGTTTTCGTCGATGACAGATATACAAGAGCCCACTTCCCGTTTTCTTCGCGCCTGCGCCCGCCTGGAGACGGACGCCACGCCCGTGTGGCTAATGCGTCAGGCCGGGCGCTACATGCCCGAGTATCGCCGCATCCGCGAGCGCCACAGCATGCTGGACGTTATCGGCGCGCCAGAGCTGGCAGCGGAGATCACGCTGCAGCCCATCGAGGCCTTCGATGTGGACGCCGCCATAATCTTTGCCGACATTCTGCCGCCGCTCATTGGCATGGGCTTTGAGCTGGAGTTCGTCAAGGGCCAGGGACCTTGCATCCATAATCCCATCCAACGCACCTACGACATCGACATCCTGGCCACGCCTCCCGCCACCGCAACGCGCCTCTCCGCGACACTGGATGCCATCCGCCTGGTTAGCGCGGAGCTTCGCTCGAAAGAGATTCCACTGATAGGCTTTGCCGGCGCGCCGTTTACGCTTGCCAGCTACGCCATCGAAGGGGGTGGGACCAAGAGCTACGTCAAGACAAAGGCGCTCATGTACAGTGAACCAGCCGCCTGGAAGCGGCTGATGGAAAAACTCGTGACCGTACAGGCCGATTATCTGCTCGCCCAGGCAGAAGCAGGCGCCTCCGCCCTCCAGCTTTTCGACTCCTGGGCGGGACTGGCCCTCAGCCAGCAGGACTATGAGCGTTACGTGCGACCGTACAACCAAAAACTGTTCGCGATGGTGGCCCGCGCGGGCGTGCCTGTCATTAATTTCAGCACGGGCACCGCTGCTTACATTGAAGATGTCGCTGCCTGTGGCGGCGACGTCATCGGCGTAGACTGGCGCATGACCCTTGACTGGGCCTGGTCGCGTATTGGGCACGACAAAGCCATTCAGGGTAACCTGGATCCCGTGGCGCTCCTGGCGCCCTGGCGCGAATTAAGCGCCAGGATCGACGACGTCCTTCAGCGGGCTGAGGGTAGACCAGGGCACATATTAAACCAGGGACACGGCGTCTTCCCTGAAACGCCACCCGACAACGTTCGCCGCCTCGTCGATTACGTCCACTCTAAAACTCTATCTCCTCTTCGTTCTCAGCGACCTCAGCGGTAACACATGACGAACAAAACCCATCCCATCGGCGTTCTGATCATGGCCTACGGCGGCCCAAATTCGCTGCAGGAAATTCCCGGTTATCTGGCCGATATCCGCAGCGGCCGTGTCACCACCCCGGCCATTCTGGAAGAAATCACCCACAATTACGAGCAAATCGGTGGCGAGTCACCGCTCCTCGAGATCACCACGCGCCAGGTCAACGCCGTCCAGCTGGCGCTTGGCGAGCGCTTCCAATGCTATCTCGGCATGCGTCACTGGGCGCCATGGATTGAAGACACAGTTCGCGATATGCTGGATGACGCAATCACCCACGCCGTCAGCCTCGTGCTGGCGCCGCACTATAGTAGCCTCAGCATAGCGCGTTACCAGGCCAAGATCGAGCAAGGTCTGGAGATGTATCGTGGTCACATCTCGTTTAAACACATTACCAGCTACCATGATGCGCCAAAATACATCGAGGCACTGGTACAGAGAGTGCACAGCGGCTTGTGGCGATGGTCCGACGAGTCTGAACGCGAGAACGTTCACGTCGTCTTCAGCGCCCACAGCCTGCCTGAGCGCATCCTGAAGACCGGCGATCCATACGACGCCCAATTGCGCGAAACAGCGCGCCTGGTGGCTTCCGCTGCCGGTTTTCCGGACGATCGTTGGTCCTGGAGTTACCAGTCAGCCGGCCGCACACCGG
>JAICPS010000144.1 GCA_025929715.1 Anaerolineae bacterium
TGTCCTCGCTGAGGTAGCGGGCGGTAAAGTCCACGGCGTACGCGTTATTTTGTAATGGGCGCAGCGGCAGCCGCAGGCCGCTGTAGGCGCGGTTGCTATTGAATGCAGCGCGCAGCGTGCCGCCGTCCTGCACGTCGTTTGGATAGGCCTGCAGGAGCCAGCAATGCAGAGCGATAACCTCGGCGGCGTCGAAGTGGGGGATTCGCTCTTCGAGCGTGGCTGCCAGGGCCTGCACATCGTCACTCATGGCCTGCAAACGGGCGGCAGTGTGCTCGTCCACGCCCTGGTAGAAGAGCGGGGCGTCGCCGGCGCTGTAAGTAGCGTTCTCGTGCCCGGCGCAGAGCCCGTACATGATGCCGGGATGGATAAGCTGTCCGGTGTTGGCCAGGGTCAGTGCGAGGAAAGAAGATACAGGTCGCAGATTGACGCCGAAAAGAGGTTGCAGTTGCCGGGCCAAGTCCGGCGTCTTTTGCGCAGGCCAGGCGGCGATGTCGACGCCGGCTTTCGTACCCAGAATTTCGACTTCCTGCCCGTAGGCGGTGATACGGCAGGCCCAGGGCAGGCTCTGCAAGCCAAAAAATGTGTATGGAACGCGGCGATAGGGGTAAAGGGCGCGCAGCTGGTAGTCGAAACCGCTGCGCGCCGGCAGCACGCCAATTGTTGCATCAGAATCGAGGTACGGCGTGACCTGGTTCAGGGTGGAGCCGTGGGCAAAGGCGGGCAGCGCCAACAAGATGAGCGCCGATCCGGGAATGACGTCCGCGGGGTGAGCGCTGACGCGGTGGGCGTAACCGCGTAGTTGCCGGCCGTCTGCGAAGCGGGCCACAAGACCATTGTTGGCCTGCAGGGCGGCGTTGAGGCGGCCGGCCTCATTGGCGTGCGGCGCGTAGAGATCGACGTCCCAGCCCGCGCCACAGGCCAGCGCAAGCAGGGCGTGAGCGGCATTCCCGCCGCCGCAAATGGTCAACTTTGACATCAGTCAGTCACTCAAAAGTAGATTATTCTTGCGGAATAGGCCGTCGAGGCGCTCGACGGCGGCGATACTCTCTTGAGGGCGTTTGGCGGCAATGGCGGCTCCGAGCAAATCGACGATTGAGAGCAGGCCGGCCAGGGAGCGGCTGTGCGCCGCGCCTGCTGTTTCCGCAACGAAAACGGTGTGCGCCAGCCCGGCGACGGGAGACACGGAACTATCGGTGAGGGCGATGACGGTGGCGCCCGCGTCACGGGCGGCCTCGGCGGCGGCGACGCTGCTGCGGATGTAACGCCAGATGCTGAAGACGATGATCGTATCGCGCGCCGTCAGGTGAGAGAGTTGCAGGGCCTGGGCGACGCCTTCATTGTGGAAAGCGCGAGCGTTGAAGCCGAGGAGTGTCAGCGTGTACTCGGCCAGCGTCGCTGCTGCAGCAGAGAGCCCGCTGCCGAAGATGTAAATTTGGTCGGCGGCGATAATGGCGCGGATGGCGGAATCGAGATCCGCCTGGGTAACGCGGGCGAGCGTGGCGCGCACATCGTGATCGCTGGCGCGGGCGACCTGCTGCGCCAGGTTCTCGGTCCCCGGCGAGTCTGCCAGGCGGTCGGCCATCTTCTGGGCCACGGTGCGGAATTGGGGAAACTCGGCGCGCACCGCCTGCTGCAAGGTGGGGTAGCCGTCGTAGCCCAGCGAACGGGCGAAGCGCACGACGGTGGCGGGGCTGACGCCGACGCGCGACGCAATTTCGTTGGCCGAGGCAAAGGCGGCTACCTCTTCGTCGTCCATCAGGAAGCGCGCCAGTTTACGCTGTTTGGGCGAGAGTCCATCGAAGGCGCCGAGGATCGTTTTGCGTACTGTTGTGGTCATGGCTCAGTGAGTGTAGATGTGTTTTTTCGGAGTCTGCTTAAAGGCAGTCTAACAGAAGTAGAAAGGGAATGCAATAGTTGTTTCATACGCGGTCTATATGAAACAAGCATTTCTTCTGATATCGAATCTGTCTTATAGCTTCAGATAGCCGTCTCCGGCGGACGAGTGGCGCGGGCGTGTTGGACGAGAAAGGCGGCGACGACGAGGATGACGATGCCGCCGCCTTGCAGGGCGGTGAGGCGTTCGTCGAGGAGGTGCCAAGCGAGGGCGGCGGTGCCGATGGGGGACAGGTTGAGCATGACGCTCATTTCGAGGGCGGTGAGGGTCTGTAGCGCGTGGTTGTAGAGGATATAGGCCACGGTGGTGTTGACAACCGCCAGCCAGAGGATGATCAGCCAGGGCTGTAAAGGCGCGGTGGGAATGCCTTCGACAGGCAGGGCCAGCAACAGCAGCGCGCCGCCGCCGAAGCCAAGGGGGATCGCTGTGAGACCCAGGGTGCCGACGTTGCGGGCGCGCGCGACTTCGCGGCCAAGCACGCCGAAGGCGATAAAGCCGACCAGGCCGGCGGCGATGATCGCTAATCCTAGCGGTTCCTGGGGTTGAAAGCCGGGTGAGAAGAAGAGGATGCCGCCCAGGAGGCCCAGGAAGACGCCAAAGACCTGGCGCGGCGTGGGGATTTCGCCGAGGCGCAAGGCTGCGACGAGCAGCATGAAGAGGGGTATGGTGCTGATGATGAAGGAGGCGGCGGTGGCGGTGAGATATTCCAGGGCCCAGAAGGCGGCGCCGTTGCCCAGTGTGTAGGAGCTGAGGCCGATGGCGGCGAGCATGAGCCAGGGACGGTGGCGGGGTTGCCGGCGGCGACGACTCCTTAGGCGCCAAAAAGGTAGGAGGATGAGGAAGCCGAGAAAGTAGCGCAGGCCGGCAATGGTGAGCGGTCCTATATGAGGTAGAGCAAGTTTGACGAGGACAAAAGAGGAGGCCCAGAGGCCAGTGGCGGCAAAGCCCATGAGCAAGGCGAGCGGGTGGGATGGGGCGGCGAGAAACTCGTTTAGACGGCGGTGGTGTGCGGGTTTCAACGGTGGTCCTTTGGATGAATGTACCGATTTTTAGCACATATGGCGATTGATAGCATTGAATTGTCGGGATGGAGCCTGAGTAGGATCTGAGAACTCGATTGTGAAGATCCCGTCTTCGGCATAATAGCCCGGCCTTAGTGTCGCAATATATAGGAAGTTGTCGACTATGAGCCAGTTGCTCGTTACCATAACGATGGTTGCACTCGTGTTCGTGCCCGTTCTGAGATCCATACCTTCCGTTGCCCAAATCGGCAGCTGCGTTCGTTTTGCAGTGATTGGCGACTATGGCGACGCCGGACAGCCTGCGGCCGACGTTGCCGCGCTGGTTGCGGATTGGAATCCCGACTTCATCATCACCACCGGCGACAATAACTACCCGAGCGGCGAGGCAGAGACGATTGATGAGAACATCGGCCAGTACTACCATGCCTTCATCTATCCCTACGTTGGAGCTTATGGCAAGGGCGCCGAGACCAACCGCTTCTTTCCTTCGCTGGGCAACCACGACTGGGCGTTGGGTAACGTCGATCCTTACCTGGACTACTTCACCCTCCCGCACAATGAGCGCTACTATGATTTCGTCTGGGGACCGGTGCACTTTTTCGTGGTAGATAGTGACCTACAGGAACCGGACGGCCGCAGCTACAACTCGAAGCAAGGGACGTGGATTACTGAACAACTGAGCGCTTCGACGGCGCCCTGGCAGATCGTCACGATGCACCATCCACCGTATTCGTCGGGGCCACATGGCTCGACGGACGTGATGCAGTGGCCGTACAAAGAATTGGGCGTTGACGCCGTGCTTGCGGGCCACGATCATTTATACGAGCGCTTGTTGGTGGATGAGCTACCTTATGTGGTGAACGGTCTTGGCGGGGGACATACTATCTACGAGTTTGAGACGCCACTGCCCGAGAGTCAGGTCCGTTACAACGACGACTATGGCGCGATGAATGTGGTTGCCTGCGATGACCAGATCACATTCGAGTTTGCCGCCCGCGACGGCCGGGTGATCGACGCTTTTGCGCTGAGGTCGGATGAACCGCCGGCCGACGATGTGCTCTATCTGCCATTTGTCTTGCATACGTGGGAGGCGCCTCCCACGTAGCACAACGACATCCCTATTTGCGTTGCCATTAGGCTGGAAGCTCGCACCACGATGGAGCAGCTAGCGGATGTGGACAAGGCGGCCGAGGATGAAGCCGACGAAGAGGATAGGGACGAGGCTGAGAGCGGCGATAGTCCAGGTGCTGTGTTCGGCGAGGAATCCGAAGGCGGCAGGCCCGGCGACCATGCCTAGATTTTGACCCATCGTGATCACGGCCATGCCCATCCCTATGAATCGTGGGTTTTCCATCACTTCGGGCGCGGCGGAAAGGACGACGGCGGGGATGGCGCCGGTGATGCTGCCCATGGCGATGAACGTGACGACAACGAGCGAAGCGGCGATTTGAAATACAAGGGGAACGAGGACGATGAGCAGCAGAAAGGGCACGGTGAAAAACAACTTGCGCGAAGCGGTGCGGTCGGACAGCCAGCCTATGAGCGGCGCTGCCACAAGTACGACGGCGTTGTTCGCGCTGAGCACACGAGATGCTTCGGCGAGGGTGTAACCGTGCTGCTCGACAAGAAAGGTAGGGAAGAAGGTGCCAACGGTGAGCATGGCATAGATGAAACAGGCAAAGACGCCGGCTAAGAGCCAGATTTCACGATTTAGGAGGGCGCGGCTCAGCCCGGCGTTGCCGGGCGCTGCAATCGCGAGGTCTGACGGGGTCTGCTCCGGCGGGGTGCGCATGAAAATGCCATAGAGCAACAGGGCGGCGGCGCTAAATGCCGCGCCAAACCACCATACTGCCTGCCAGCCACCGTCGCGGGCAAGGGCTGGAGCCAGCAGAAACATAAGCAGGCTGCCCGCGGGAACCCAGGCGGCCCAGATGCCCATTGGAGCGCCGCGTTTTTCGGCTGGAAACCAGGCGCTGATGGCTGCCGGGGCGGTGATGGAAATAAGCCCCATGCCCAGGCCCTCGACGACGCGGCTGAAAAGCAGAAGTGAACTGCCCGCGCTGAGTGCACCCATCAGCGACCCGGCCACGAGGCAGGCGGCGGCGATAAGGCCGGTTGTCTTGAGACCCAGGCGCTGCAAGATGAAGCCGGCGGGCAAGGCCAGAAAGAAGCCCGTGATGGCGAAAACGGACATGAGCAGTCCGGCGCTACCCAGCGTGAGGTCGAGAGCCTCGATGAGCACAGGCATGACCGGGGGCACCTTGAACTGGTTCAGCGGCGCCGCCATGCTGAGCAAGAAGACGACGACGAGAATGATCCAGGCGTAGGGCGTTACGGAGGATTGTTCGCGGGGAGGATGCGGGACGGCGGGCTTCGCTGCGGGCAGCTCTGGTAAGTTCATGTGGCTGTATTGTGGCTGCAATTACCGGTTGTGGCAAAAAAAGAGGCGAACTGCGCACGCGCAGTTCGCCCCTGAGTCAGCTTTTATGCGTAGCGATTACGGTTTGAAGATCGCCGGCAAATAAAGCATGGGAAGCTCCGCCGTGGTTTGCAAGACCGCTGTTGCCGATTGCGTGCCGTTGCCCTGCGACGTGGCAGTGACGATCACGGAATCGGAGTCGCCGTCATTGGCGCCCGCCGGAATGCTGACGGTGACGTCGACGGTGGTCGAAGCGCCCGCCGCCAGCATAACCGAAGCGTCAGACAGGACAGTGGTCCAGCTGTTCCCGCTGGTAGCCAGGTCGAAGGTATCGATCGTGCTTCCTGTGTTGGTGATCTGCACGGAGTAGACTACGTCTGAACCGGGCGCATCGCTTTGCTGAGCGTCCGGCGACAGCTCGACGCTGTACCAGGAACAGGCCGTCATGGAGACGTCGTCAACCTGAGCATACCAATCCCAGCCGGGACCGGCATAACGGAAGCGGACCTGCAGGTCGTCCTCTCCCAGATAGCTTGCGAGATCGAGGGAGAGTGGAGTGCCGCCGTGATTTTCTTCCCAGTGCAACAGGTTAGTCCACATGGCGCCATCCCAGATATCGACGTCGAAGAAGTCGCTACCGCTGTACTCCCGGTAATATGCTCTAAAATCCAGATTGGCCTGCGAAGCGGCGCTCAAGTCGAAGGTCGGACTGGTCAGTTGTGTGTCGTAGGCGGGCGATCCGGAACCAGCAGCGTCGCTGTCGGCGCACGCCGCTTCGCCGATGCCACCGGTCAGGTTACCTATACCACAGTTTGCCGTATCGGCCGTGGTAGTCCAGTCAATCCCAAGGCCACCCGTGCTGGCATCGACGACGGTCCAATCGCCAGGAATGCCCGCTTCGAAGTCGGCGCTGAGGCTTGTGTTACAGACCTCCGGCGCGTGGGTGCTGAAGCTGCTGGAGGCGCTGGGCGTCGAGCCGCACTCATTTTGCGGCGTGACGCGCCAGTAGTAGGTTGTCGAGGCTGTCAGCGGTGTTGTTGCTGTGTGGTTGGTCATGGTGACGGTGGCAGAATAGGCTATGCTGCCAAAGACGGGATCGTCGTCGACCTCCAGCAGATAAGACTGCGTTTGCGAAGCGGCTGTCCACACGAAGGTGGGCTGGAAGGGCACGTTGTTAGCGCCATTGGCCGGCGCGGTGAGTGTCGTGGCTCCGGGTGCAGCATCGAACACACCAAGGCCCACCTGCCCGCTTTCGCTGTCGACGCCGTCATCGCCGGTAATGGTGATGGTATATGTTCCGGCTGCTGCGCCGGCAGTGTTGCCTACCGTCATCGTCGTCGTGGCGGGCACGGTGTTCACCGGATTGTTGGCGAACGTGACCGTGGTTCCGGCCGGTTCGCCGCTGGCGCTCAGAGTAACGGGCGGAGACGTATAACCGTCTCCGACGCTGACCTCGTATATGGCAGGTGTTGCCGCGCAGATGTTCTGCGTTGCCGGCAGTGCGTATATGAAATCACAGGCTGGAGGCGTGTCGAACGCTTCCGTGCCATCGCCGGTGTTATCAGAATCGCCCTGGTCGGCGCTGTAGCCCAGGCCGCGCTTGGCGAAGGCTTCCCAGAGAATACACTGGTTAGCGCCGCCGGTGAGAGCCGCGTCAGCGGAGAGGATTGCATCGCGGCCGTCGACGAAGCCGGGGCTACAGGGTTGTAACTTGAGGCCGTCGACGACCAGTTGCAGCGCCAGATTGTTGCCGCCGGTCGTCCAATCCTGGTAGATGTCGGCGTTAAAACCGTACTGGTCGACCAGCGCCCAATAGACTTCCCAGATGATGCTGGCCCAGGCGTATCCTACGCCATGGGGCACCGCCAGGCCGGATATGTCACTGTAGGTCGTGGGGTTCACGACCAGATCGGTGCTGTACGGAGTAGGGCGGATTCCCGGACCGGTGGTGGGTTGGCCCAATACATAGGTGCCCACGCCACGAGATGTTGGGCCCGTATCGGCGCCGTTCGCCGTAAGCACCAGGCCAAAGAAGTCGCTCCAGCCTTCCCCCATCTGCTCGGCGTTAGTTAGACAGAATACGTTAGCCGGACCACCGGTGAGACGGATAGAGATGCCGTGCCCGTATTCGTGGGCGATGATCATATTCTCGAGGTCACCGTCGCGTCCAGGTACGGTCTGATTCCAAAGGAACATCTGCATACGGGGGCGGGAGCCGTCGGCCGGTGTAAAGAAGTTAGCATTATTGAGGCCGTCGCCATCCTGACCCTCGGCGCGCACGTCGTCACTGCCCGCGCCGCCGTTGCCATAATTATTGACCTGAAAATTCCCTGAAGGTTCGTCAAAGCCGTACAGGTAGAAGACGTCGTGAATGACGTTGTTCCAGTAGAAGAGGTTGGTCACGGCTGCGTCAGGGTAGGTATTCGGTTCCTGTGCCAGATCCAGGGTGTAGCTGAAGACCAGGCCGGCGCCGCCATCGGGATCGCTGCCAGCATCGGGTAAGTCGTTATCGTCAACGTCGGTGTAAGCGTGGGCGTTGTTGCCTCGCGTGACCGTGTATTCAGCGCCGGCCGCCCCGTCGGTGTCGTGCCAGCCGTAGGGAGAAGCCGTCAGGTCAGCGGGATCTACTTCCAGGGTGCGCGGGCCGTCGTCGGGATATTCTTTAGGAATGGCGTAAACGTAATAGGAGTCGGGAGTTTGCGGCACGGATGGCGAGCCGGTTTGCAGGGAGAGGTCGCCGGCAACGGAATTGACGCCGTTAGGAGAGGGCAGGAGGCTGTGGCCGCCACCGGGCGCACCCCAATGATCGTTGGTGACGTAATCGGCCTGGGAGAGCAGGGCGCCGTCGACGGCGTCAAGGCGCACGCTCCAGTAGTGGTCGCCGCTAAGCTCGTAGATTTCCACGTTCCAGGCCAGGCGCACGTCGCCTTTCTCGGTTGGCTGGTAGACAAGCTTCACGGGAATCGGTTCTCGCGAGATGCCGCCCTCGCTGAAGACGGTGGCCTGAGCCGGGCCGCCGAGCGATTCACGCACGACGAGTGGTTCGGACACGGATAACTTCAGCGCGGCAGCGGCAGTGTGCACGGCCGCTTCCGCCGACAACTTCGGGTCGCCGGTGTTGACGTTTGCTGCGAGGTTGGGGATGAGGCGGTTGCCGGCGTGCACGACGCTGCCGTCAGGCGCGACGCTGATGTTGAATATAGCTCCGAAAACTTCGAGCTCGGCATGGGTCTGCCACAGGTAGAGGTGAGTGACGCCGGTATGGCGACTGACGTATTGATCGACGACGACCAGGCTCTCCAGGTCGGCTGCGGTCAGCCCCCAGCGCTCGCTGTTTTCGTCGAGATAAGCGCGGGCCACATCCTGAGCACCGTCCTGCGCCGCGGCAGTGGTGACGTCGAGATTCTGTTCTGAGGCTCGGGCCACGTTGGCCACCAGGAAGACAAGAAATAGAAAGGTAAAACCAAGAATACACGAGACGAAGAGCCCCCTTTGCGACTGGGTCATATGCTTTCTCCTATCATTTGATTAGATTGAGTTTACGCTCTTAACGCAAGATAAGACGTAATTACGGCGCGGGATCTCAGGATTCGGATTGACGCGACCAGGAACCGCAGGAGTGTATCATAGGTTGAGGGTTAACGGCTACGAGAATAGGAAATTTGGGCTATTAGTACGAGTCTGGTGTCAAGTGTCGTTTCACGTAGGGGCGCTTTGCGAAGCGCCCCTACAGGTATCAGGAGAGGCTTGGGAGGATTAACGCGAGTAGGGTGAGAATCAGGCCGGCGGCGAGAGTTTTAAGGCGCACGCGGCGAGCCTGGCGGCGGACCTGCGCCAGCTCGGCGGCATATTCTATCTTTTCGACTCGGTCAGCCAGTTGGCGCGAACCTCGCGCGGCGAGGCCGACTCAGGTTTCGTCTTTCCACTGGAAGTAGCCGCTCGCGGCAGCCCAGAAAAGGGGCAAGAGGGCCAGCCGCCACCAGCGGGAGGCGCCGATTAGCAGAAGCACGATAAGGAGCGCCAGGGCGAAGGCAAAGGCGATCGCGCCGCTTGCAAGTCGCTTGCGTCGTTCGCGCGTGCTGATGTTGGGGATGCACAAATCGCCCTGATGCAGCTCTTCTGCCGCCGGTTGTTGTGGTGGCGTCATAGTTTGTTATTAGAACGGGAGATGAGGTTGTTGTCAAA
>JAICPS010000041.1 GCA_025929715.1 Anaerolineae bacterium
GCTTCCACGACGGCATCAGTGACGAGCCGCACGAGGCGCCGCTTCTGATCCATCGTCCTGCCGGACCACATTTCAATACGTAAAGTTGGCATCTAAACCTTCTTCCTCCAAAATTGGCAAATCACTTACGCCGAAACAATATGCAATTCTTTCGGGAACAGGCTCAACAGTTCGCAGCCATCTTCGGTGACCACGACCACGTCTTCCAGGGCGAAGTTACCGATACGGCCGTCGGGCTTGTCCCAGAAGACGGGTTCGACGGTAAGCACCATGCCGGGCTTGACGACGACCTCGGAGCCACGGGCGAGCGAGGGTGGCTCGTGAACGTCCAGGCCTAGGCCATGGCCGACGCGCTCAATCGTTGCGTGCTCCTTCAGGCCACGTTTCACCAGCACATCGTAGCAAGCGGTGAAGATATCGCCGCCGGTAACGCCGGGTCGCACGGCGTCGACGCCCGCCTGCTGCGATTCGAGGGTAGCGTCGAAAAAGCGACGTTGCTCGGCGGTCGGCTCGCCGACACAGGCCATGCGCATAAAATCGGCCCAGTAGTCGCGGTAAACAGCGCCGGCATCGACGACGATCAGGTCGCCCCTGTTCATGGGTTTGTCAAAGGGCAGTACGTTCATCATGGGATATTTTCGTGGCCCGGAGCGCACCATCACGAACCCAGGCCGGTCGCTGGTCTCGGCCGCCATGCGGGCGAACATGACGCCGGCAATCTCACGCTCGCTCATACCGTCGTAGAGAGCAGCGAAGCCTTCCTCGAAAGCTTTGGTAGTGGCATCGCATACCTTGCGCAGAGCCTCAATCTCACGGGGCGACTTGATCATGCGCACCTGCCACAGCGCTTCGCTGCCGTCCACGACGGTCACGCCAGGCAACTGTGCGCGGAGGCTTTCGTAATCGGCCTGGGACATGCCGAGCCGCTGGCCGTAACCAAGCTCGAACCCAATTCGACCACCGCCGAACCCCAATTCGTGCACGACGTCGCCCGCGCCTGCAATGGGGTCGGCCGCGGCGTCTTTTACGCGCCAGCCACCCCACGGCTTGAGCTCGGTGATCCAGGAGGTTTCCCGAGCCACGTTGAGCAACGTTTCCGGCAGGACCATGGCCACGGGGACGGCTTCGTCGCAAGGGATCACCACGACAATTGGCCGGTGTTTGGAATCCCAACCGATGGTCTGCAATCCGGTGAAATAGACCACGTTTTCCTTCGACGTTACGATGATCGCGTCTAGATCGCGCGCGGCCATCTCGCGGCGGATGCGGTCGATGCGCAGCGAATATTCGTCGCTGGGGAAAGGAGCGAATTCAGGATAGTTGATGCGGGGCGTCTGGTTGTTGGTCATAGGTTAAAGTCACCCTGGTATAGGTAGTGTTGGATCTCGTCACTGGAGCGATTGGCGAGGCCGAGCGTCTCGACGGTGCGGCCCTGCGCGTAGAAGTCGGTTTGTTCCACCACGCCCAACAGCGTGTTGATGCCGTCGGCCACGGGGGTGGGTACGCCGAGCAGTCGGCCCAGCGAGGAGAAGAGGACGGTGCCGTAGGCGGTATCTTCCTCGATGTAACGGTCCCAGATGCGGTCGCGGATTCCGAAAGGCTCGCCTTTTTCGCGGTAAATGGAAGGAGTGGAGCCCAGCTCCACGTAGACCGCGTCAATATCGATGGGCTCAAGACCCAAGGCGCGGCAGAGTGCCATTTTCTCGGCGTCCAGCGCATCCATGCAGCGCAGCACGCCGTCGGTCATCCCTTCGTTCATCAGCGAGAGATAGCCGTCGGCGCGTTCTACGGCCGCGTAGTTGAGGAGCATGGGGCCGGGATGGATGATGAAGTTGACGTTGTTGAGGCCGGTGTCCAGCACGTTGGGTGAAGGCAGCGTGCGAATCACGCCGTCCAGGATCTCGTAGAGCCGCTCGTTGTTGCGGGCGGGGAAGGCGGCCGTGCGCGGCTGCCAAGGCAGCTTGATACGCACCTCGGCCGGACCCACCATGCGCGCCGATTGAGGCAGCGTCAGCGTTTCGCCGACGAGCACGTCGCCAATCACGTCGATGCTGTGGGCTTTGAAAACCTGGGCAACTTCGAGGGAACCGGCGGAGCCGGAGGCCAGGACGAAGCTCGTGCCCGGTTTCATGAACGGCGCGCAGAGTTCGGCCAGAGGACGCTGTCCGTAGGCAGGCGTGAAGCACATGACGACGTCGCGACCTTCGAGGGCCTCGGCTATGTTCGTGGTGACACAGGGCAGAGGCACAAAGCCTTCGCCCAGATCTCCTTCGGTGGTGACGCCGCCGGCCTCGACGATGGCGCTGATACGCTGCGCCGGGCGATTGAATAGGGAGACGTCGAAGCCGCGCCGGGCGAGCACGGCGGCGGTGCCCACACCGCCGGGCCCGGCGCCCAGAATTGCTACGCGCTTCGTGTGTATAGTCGGTTTAGCCATGGGTAAAGGTCTCTACGTCGCCTTCGCGATAGCGGGCGAGACGGGTTTCGTCAATCTCGACGCCCAAGCCGGGCTCTTGCGGCACAACCAGCGCCCCGTCTAGCATCTCGAATGGCTGGCGGGCGATATCTTCTTGAAGCATGTACTGGCCGTACAATTCGCAGCCCAGGTCGATAGCGGGGCTGGCTGCGGCAACATGTAAGCCAGCAGCCGCGCCGATGGCGCTTTCCAGAGCGCCACCAACGTAACCGCGCATGCGATGGGCCTCCGCAATAATCGCCATTTTGCGCGACTGAAGTATCCCGCCCGGCCCAATGATATAGATGCTGGCATAATCGGCCGCGCGACGGCGGGCAATTAGAGCCAGATCGGCGGCCGACTTGGCAGATTCGTCGGCCATGATCGGAATCGGCGATTCACGCGTTACTTCGGCCATTCCGTCTAGGTCATCACGATGGACGGGCTGTTCGAAAAATTCAATGTTGAACGGCTCGACGCCGCGCAATACGGTCAGCGCCGTTTTCACGTCGTAGGCCTGGTTGGCATCAATACGCAGCCGGATCGTATCGCCCAGGTCGCGGCGTACGACGCGGACCGTTTCCACGTCGTCGGCAGGGTTGGGGCGGCCCACTTTGATCTTGATAAGCTTCCAGCCGCGTTCGATCATTTTTTGACCTTCCGCAACGGCGTCGTCAATGGGCACGATGGGTAAAGACCAACTGAGGGGCACTCGGTCGCGCACGAGGCCACCCAAAAGGACGTGGACGGGAACGCCGAGCATCTTACCGGCGATATCGTAGGCGGCCATAAGTAAGGCGCCTTTGGCCCGAGTGTTGCCTGGGACGGCTCTGTCGAGGGCGGTAGTAAGACCTTCTATGTCAAGCGGGCTGCGGCCAAGAATGGCAGGAATCAGTTTGTGGCGGAGGATGACGCGCACAGTGTGCGGGGTCTCGCCCAACTGCGAGTGGCCGACCATGTGTGGCGCTTCGCCATAGCCGTCCGTTCCGTCACCGGCGAACAACCTGACAATGACGTTCTCCTGACAGACGGTCGTGCCAATGGCCATGGGATGCGGCCGGATAACGGGAATGCGCCCCGACTGTACTTCAACGCGGGTAATGTTCATACTACAGGCCCTTTGTTGCCGGTGAATCGCTCGTAACGTAATATATAGAGCGGCATGATGGAACGATGGTCATCTGGTATGACCAGTATGTTAGATCTTTTTTTTACATTGTCAAGTTAAGAGACATGAAGAGACATGATCATGAAATATAGGCATGAGAAAGGGGGAAGCATTCAAGCATCTAACGAAGCGCTCACAGGGCTGACGGTGCTGGATCTGACCCGCGTGCTGGCAGGTCCCTACGGCACGATGATCCTCGGTGACTTCGGCGCGCAGATCGTCAAGATTGAACAACCGGGGCGCGGCGACGACACGCGCAGTTGGGGGCCGCCCTTTAACGAATATGGCGAGAGCGCCTACTACCTCTCGGTGAATCGCAACAAGGCGAGCGTGGCGCTGAACCTGAAAACGCGCGAGGGTCAGGACGTGTTGCGCGACTTTGTGGTGCACGCCGACGTGCTCATAGAGAACTTCAAAGTCGGCACGATGGCAGACCTGGGACTGGGCTACCCGGCCCTGCGCGAATTGAACCCCGGCCTCATTTACTGCGCCATTACGGGCTACGGCCAGGACGGGCCATACGCCAATCGACCCGGCTACGATACGGTGATCCAGGCTCAGGGCGGCCTGATGAGCATCACGGGCCCGGCGGATGGGGAGCCTTTCAAGGTAGGTGTGGCCATCGTGGACATCACAGCCGGCCTGTATGCCGTCATATCCATCCTGGCCGCGCTGCAGTACCGGCATCGCACCGGGGAGGGGCAGTTTATCGACATCGCCCTTTTTGACAGCCAGCTGGGATGGCTGGCAAACGTGGCCAGCGCCTATCTGTTGACCGGCGAAGCGCCTAGCCGCTTCGGCAACGCGCACGCTACCATCGTGCCCTACCAGACGTTTACCACGGCCGATGGCCGGCTGATGCTGGCGGTGGGCAACGACCGCCAGTTCGCGGCACTGTGCCAGGTCCTGGGGCACGCCGAGTGGGCACAGGACGAGCGATTCCACAACAGCCCGGCGCGCGTCAATCATCGCCAGGCGCTGATTGCTCTGCTAACGCCGCTGTTCCAGGCACGGCGCACTAGCGAGTGGATCGAGGCGCTGTTGGACGTCGGTGTGCCCTGTGGGCCGGTCAACGACGTGCCCGCGGCGTTGGGCGATCCCCAAAGTGCGGCGCGGGGCATGGTACAGACCGTTCCCGACCCGAGGGGTGGCCACGTGCGGCTGGTGGGGCCGGTTCCCAAGATGAGCGCCACGCCGCCGGCCATCCGCACGCCACCACCGTCCCTGGGCCAGCATACAGAGCAGGTGTTGCGCGAGATGCTGGGCTATGACGACGTGCACATCGAGCAGCTACGGGCTAACGGCGCGATCTAGGGGTCCTAATCAGCTCGGGCTGGTCTCCTATTGCGACATATGTCGCACCCGCGCCCGCCCAGCATTACCCAGCTATATTGTAAAACTCCAACAAGGGCCGCCCAAACCGCCCGCCTTTATCCTGACCCAACAACTTTCCCAGGATTAAGAATCGCCCGAGGATCGAGAAGTTGCTTAATTCGCCGCATTAATTCGACGCTTGCTATCCCATGCTCGGTTACCAGGAACTGCTGTTTACCGATCCCGACGCCGTGTTCGCCCGTACACGTACCGCCCAGTTCAATCGCTTGATGCACCACCTGGTGATTGAAGTTGGTTAGCGACTGAGTACGCTCCACATCATCGGTTGGACAGAAGAACGTCGTGTGTAAATTGCCGTCGCCTGCATGGCCGAACAGCCCACCTCTAAACCCCTGTTCCCGCGCCAGCCGGCCGGCGTAGGCAACCAATGTTGGATAGGCTGAAATCGGTACGGCGACGTCGGTGATGAAGTAAGTTTCGCCAGGATGGCTGCGCAGCATCGATTCAAAGAGATGGTGCCGTCCCTCCCATAACCGGTTGCGCTCCTCGCGGCCGATGCCCGCCGTAAAGGACCGGCCCCCGCATTCCAGCGTAATCGCTTCTACCAATGCCAGTTCCGCTGCAATCGCCGTCGTGCTGACCCCATGGAACTCCATCAGTAGGTGCGGTGTTTCGGGCAGCGAAAAGGTGCCATCGCTATTGATGTAGCGGATACAGTTGCTGTCCAGTAACTCGACGGCTGCCGGCACAACGCCCGAGCCGATGATGCCGTAGACCGCGTCCGCGGCGTCGTCCACCGTCCCAAATGCGACCAGAGCCGCGCTGACGTGTTGGGGAATCGGCGCGAGCCGCAATGTCGCCTCTGTAACCAGCCCCAGCGTTCCTTCAGAGCCCACAAAAAGGTGAGTAAGGTCATAACCTGCCGATTGTTTGATCGAGCGTGAACCCGTTCGGATGACCTGCCCATCGGCAAGCACCACTTCCAGTCCCAGCACGTTATCGCGGGTAGCTCCGTAGCGCAGGGTGCGCGTGCCGGCAGCATTGTTGGCGATCATGCCGCCAATGCTGGCATTTGCGCCGGGATCGGGAGCGAAAAAGAGGCCATGCTGCGCTAACAGGCGGTTCATATCTTTGTAAAAGATGCCCGGTTGGACGGTTACCTGGAAATCTGCATCATACACCGTAACAATCTGATTCATCCGTTGAAAATTGACGACGATCCCACCCATTACCGGAATAGGATTCCCTTCCAGGCTGCTACCGGCTCCCCAGCCGACGAGCGGAACGCGCCGCTCGAAGGCATAGCGCGCCACGGCGCTTACTTCCTCTGTATTAGCGGGCCACACGACGACATCGGGCTTCGTCGCCGGGTGCGATGATTGGTCGCGACTGTGCTGGTGCAGCACGGAGCCGGCGACCGAAACGTGTACCTGGCCAAGCAGCGCTTCTAGATTTGAGACCAGATCCTCATCTATCTTCGGCATCGTATCGTCCAATGCATTCCCCAAGTGCTAAGGCTTAATATCCTCCAACACCGCCGAAAACACCTGCAAACCATCATGAATCTGGCTTTTATTAACCACCAGCGGCGGAATCCAGCGCACCACCTGGCCATATGCGCCACAAGTCAACAGCATCAGGCCGCGTTCGTGCGCCATGCGCGCGACCAGCGCGGCGCGCTCACCCCATGGCTCGCCGTTTTCCGCCGTAAATTCGGAGGCCACCATCAGGCCCAGCCCGCGCACATCGCCGATGTCCGAGTGTCTCGACTGCAGCTCGCCAAGCCCGTCCATCAGTTCCTGACCTGTTTCGCGCGCGTTGTCGAGCAACCCTTCGTCGCGAATCACCTCGATGGTCGCCACGGCAGCGGCGCAGGCGACAGCATTGCCGCCGTAAGTCCCGCCGTGAGAACCGGGTATCCATCTGTCCATCAGTTCACGCGGGGCCACGAGGCCCGACAACGGCAGCCCGGAGGCGATGCCTTTGGCCATGACCATAATGTCAGGCACGACTTGCGCGTGCTCGAGGGCAAACCAACGTCCCGTACGCCCAAATCCGCTCTGAACTTCGTCGGCGACCAGTAGTATGCCATATTGATTGCAAAGCTCCCTTAGCGCGCGCATGAATTGGGGTGGGGCGGGCACGTAGCCTCCCTCGCCGAGAACCGGTTCGACGACCATCGCCGCCGTTTCCTCGGGAGCCGTCTGCGTCTTGAGCATGTGCTTCAGCTCGTGCACGCAGAAATCTACCGCTGTTTCCTCGTCCCAGCCGTAGCGGTAGCTGTAGGGGAATGGGGCGACAAAGATGCCGGGCACCAATGGCTGGTATCCGGCGCGGTAAACGGTTTTGGAGGTAGTCATCGCCATCGTCGCGTGTGTGCGGCCGTGAAATGAGCCCTGAAAGACAATTAAGTTGGGCCGCCCGGTTGCCGCGCGCGCCAACTTGACGGCGGCTTCCACCGCTTCGGCGCCCGAATTGCTGAAAAAGTACGTGTCAAGCTGTTCGGGCAAAATCTCGCTCAAGGCTTCTATCAACCGTAGCATTGGCTCGTGATAGACAATGTTCGCCTGTCCGTGTAGAAGCCTGGCAGCCTGCTGCTGCACCGCGGCCACGACGCGGGGATGCGCGTGCCCCGTATTTGTTACCCCAATGCCGCTCGTAAAGTCGAGATACTTTTTTCCATCCCTGCCATACAAATAGACGCCCTCACCGCGCTCGACGTAAAGGTCGCTTGTGCGGCTCCACACAGTGGAAACTTTTGGAAAGAGTGACTGACTCATGATTTAGCTCCAACCAGTAATTGAATGGTCATTCGTATGATGCTTAGTATACTCTATGGTATACCATTGAGAATATGAGGAGATTGGCAGGAGCCTCAATGTTCCAGTTTAACACCTACTCTTTCCCCAGCCGCCGCTCCAATATCATGGCTTGCAACGGCATGGTCGCCACCAGCCAGCCGCTTGCAGCCCAGGCCGGGCTTGCGGTGTTGCAAGCGGGCGGCAATGCCGTCGACGCCGCCATTGCCACCGTGGCCACCCTTTGTGTCGTCGAGCCCTCTTCCACCGGGATCGGCGGTGACGCCTTCGCCCTGATCTGGTCCGCGCGCGACCAGCGCCTTTACGGCCTCAACGCCAGCGGCCCGGCGCCAGCCGCGCTGACGGCACAGTGGATCCGCAATCAGGGTCATGACGAAGTGCCCGCCTTTGGCCCCATTCCCGTCACCGTGCCGGGCAGCCTGCGCGGCTGGGAGATGGCGCTGGAGCGTTTCGGCAGCATGGAGCTGCCCGCGTTATTGGCGCAACCCATCGCCTACGCGCGCGATGGCTTTCCGGTAAGCGAGGTCATCGCCCGCAGCTGGCGCAATTCCGAAGAAAAGATGAACCGCCACCTTGATTCGCGTCGTGTCTGGCTGCCGGACGGACGGGCACCACGCCCCGGCGAACTCTTTCGAAATCCGGAGTTCGCCGCCACGTTGCAGACCATCGCGGCCGGCGGCGTCGACGCCTTTTATGAGGGGCCCATTGCGCGCCAGATAGCAGCTACAGTGCAAGAAGCGGGCGGTGTGCTCGCCGAAACAGACCTCGCCGCGTACCGCGCGGAGTGGGTAGAACCAATTGCCGTCGACTACCGCGACGGCTTCACTTTTTACGAGATTCCGCCGAACGGACAGGGGCTCGCCGCGCTGTTGGCCTTTAACATTGTGCGCGGCTTCGACCTGCCGGCGTTAGACTATCACACTGTCGAGCGCGTCCACCTCCTTCTGGAGGCGATGAAGCTGGCCTTCGTCGATGCACAGGCCACTATCGCCGATCCGCGCCATGTGCAGGTTCCGGTAACTGCCTTACTGAGCGAGGCCTATGCGCGCGAGCGGCGCGCACAGATACACATGGATCAGGCGCTCAGGCCACGGCCGGGCGATCCTTCGCGGCACGGCGACACCGTCTATCTCACCGTCGCCGACGGCGCCGGAAACATGGTCAGCTGGATCCAGAGCCTTTACATGGGCTTTGGGAGCGGCCTCACGGCAGGAAGCACCGGCGTGCAGCTGCAAAACCGCGGCGCAAACTTCAGCCTGACGCCGGGCCATCCCAACGAAGTTGCGCCCGGCAAGCGCCCCTACAATACGATCATTCCCGGCTTTATCACGCGCGAGGGCCGGCCCTGGGCCAGCTTCGGCGTTATGGGCGGCTTTATGCAGCCCCAGGGACACCTCCAGGTCGGCGTTAACCTGGTTGACTACGGCATGGATCCCCAGGCAGCGCTCGACGCTCCCCGGTTCCAGTGGTTAGAGGATCAGGAGGTGTCTCTAGAGTCATCCTTTTCCAAAAAAATTCGACGTTCGCTCGCGGCGATGGGCCACCGCGTCAGGGACGTTGGGTACTATGGCGGTGGACAGATCATCGTGCGCGATCCTCAAAGCGGCGTACTGATCGCCGGCAGCGAACCTCGCAACGATGGGACGGCGGTAGGATATTAAGAGAATGTCCCACATCCTCCGGTATAACTTTGAAGGGTAGGAGAGAATGACACAGAATGCTCTCCGTGCGAAACGACATACTTAATTTAAGCCTTTTTACCTAAAGCAAACTTGTTGGACCATGCCCACCGCACAATACCCACCACAATCCAACACGTTACTAGCCGTCCTCTCGCTCCCAAGCTGCCTGAATGTGGTGTAGGCTGCCAGGAACGTGGTCGTCGCGGATGGCCTGCCAGAATGTACGTTCGAACAGGTGCGGCAGCGAAAAAAGCATGGCGGTCGCACCATGCAGCAGCGCACTGGCCGACGCCAGGGGGCGACGGCGGCGGAGGCGCCAGCGCGCCAGGCCGACGTAGACGTGGACAACGCGCCCACGCCAATAGCCGGTTTGGGCGGAAGCAAGCAATTGTTTGAAAACGCCGGGCTGCTCGACCACCTGGTCGCGCGAGCGGCGCGTGTCTTCGGCGGCACGCCCATAATTGGTCGATGTGCGCCAGTTGTCGCCGCGAAAGAGGCAGGCCACGACTGCCGGCGTGTTGGCCAGCGCGCCGTGGACGGCGATGCGCCGGCAGAGATCCTGGTCTTCCGTGCCGCGAATGAACGGATTGTAACCACCCACGCGGTTGAAATCTTCGGCGCGCACGATCGACGATTGAATGGGCGCCCACGCACCGCCCATGATTTGCGCCAGGCAGCTGCCCTGCACCCCGCTATTGCATTCCGCCAGAATGCGGCCGTCCGCCCCCATCACGCGCACCCCGCCGTGCAGCCAGGCAGCCGCCGGCGCCTCTCGCGCCAGCTGCCAGAAAGCAGACAGCGCGCCGGGCAACAGCCAGTCGTCGTCGTCCAGGAAATAGAAATATTTCCCCCGTCCCACCGCCGCGCCGCAGTTGCGCGCGAAACTGCGCTCCCGGCGGTTGGTATGCAGGATTGTTACCCGCTCCGATTCTTGCCACGGCGCCTCCGGCAGCGGCGCGCCGGAGTCGTTGACGACGATCAACTCGAACGGCGCCTCGTCGAACACCTGTTCGAGGACGCTTTGGACGGCGCGGGCGAGGCTGGGACGGCCAATTGTGGGAATGATGACTGAACAGAAAATGATCAACTCTCCATGCTTCCCGTCGTCGCCGCCGGGCCGGCCTGCTGCGCGTTTCCGCTGGCAGCCAGCGCGAAGCCGCGAGCGAACGTTGGGCTGGCGTACGGGCGCGCCAACGAACGCCAGAAGTCAGCCGAGAGCGCATCGCTCCCGCCGAGAAGAAGGCCCCGAAAGGCATAGGATAGCCGCGAAACCGTCGTCAGCGCGCGAAGCCGCCGGGCATTCCACAGCGCAGAGGTGAGATAAAGCCGCACCAGCCGGCCGCTCCAATACGGGCCCGTCATGGCGGGCCGCAGGCGGCTGAAGACGCCCGGTTCCTCCAAAATTTCCTCTCTCGCCCGACGGCTAAGTCCGGGATGGCGGTCGTAATCGGTGCTGCTGCCCTCGTCGCCGCGCTCAATGAAGGCGGCGAGCTGATCCATGCCGGCGAGCGGGTAGGCCAGCGCCACGCGACGCAGCAGGTCGATATCTTCCGGGCCCGCGAGCAGCGGGTTGAAGGCGCCCACGGCAAAAAATGCCTCGGCAGCGACGAGCGATGATTGCAGCGGGACCCACTCGCCGGCCATCACCTGCAAAAAACAGTTTCCGCTCAACTCGTGATGCAAACGGATGAGCGGCCTGCCCTGCCTGTCGACCAGCTGCGAGACGCCATAAAGCCAGCCCGCGTCTTCGCCGGGTTGATTCTTCCAGAAATGGGCCAGTGCGTCGGGAGCGAGCCAGTCGTCGTCGTCCAGGAAGTGCAAATAGTCGCCGCGCGCCATGGCTGCGCCGGTGTTGCGCGCCACGGCGCGCTCGCGGCGATTGGTGGTCACCACGCGCACGCGCTCAGACTGCTGCCAGGCCGCTTCTGGCAGCGGCCGGCCAGAATCGTTGACCACGATCACCTCAAAGCCGGCGTCCGTGAAGCTCTGGTCGAGCACGCTGCACACGGCTCGCGAGAGCGAGGGGCGGCCGATTGTGGCAATGATGGTAGAGCAAAACACCTAATGCCCCCGCTTGTCTACCACTGCCCTGGAAGGCGCCTGCACCAGGGATTTCGCCCGCGTTCGCGCAGCCTGCGCCAGCTCAGGAGGAAGTAACATGGCGCTGGCCAGCTTGACTACTAACGTGACGACGTACCTCGCTTGCTTGAGTATTCGCGGATTATGCCGGAAAGCCCGCCATACGAATCTGAACGCACCAATCCCCTCGCGCCTGCCGGGTGTACCCTTAAGCACCCGGCTCGCAAGATACAGGTATAGGTTAGCCAGCGTAATTTTCTTAAGATGTAAAAAAGGCTTTGCGGGCTCCTGTGCGTACGCCCGCTCGACGACCTTAAGCATCTCCTGCTCCACGCGAAGAACGTTAGCAGATAGCGAGCCGGGCACGATACGATATAAGATTTGCGGTCGCGCCACGGCCACAAAATGATATTTCGCTGCCAGGCGGAAAAACAGGTCCCAGTCTTCCATGGCTTTCAGAGAGTCGTCGAATTGTCCGACCGCATCAAACGCGGCTTTGCGAATCAGTGCATTGGATCCGCTGCCCACAAAGTAGAAATTAAGAAGCGCCAGAAAGACATTTCCGTTGTAAGTCGCGTGGATTCCGTAACCAAGCCGCTTGCCACTTTCGTCGATGAAGTCGGTCCAACTGTAACAAACAGCCGCTTCAGGATCTTTCTGCAGCGCACCGAATTGAGCCTGAAGCTTATCGGGTGTCCAGAGATCGTCGGCATCCAGGAAAGAAATATAGTCCGCGCGCGCCAGCTTGATTCCGCGGTTCCGGCTGGCGGAAAGGCCCGCGTTCGAATAAGTAAAGACGCTAAGACGCGGATCGTCTATCTTTGCCAGGATATCCATCGTCGAATCCTGCGAACCATCATTAATCACAAGCAACTCATAGTCGCGGAAAGTCTGATCGAGGACGGACCTGACGGCCTCGGAGATCGTTCGTTCGCCGTTATAGACCGGGATAACAACTGATATCAGCGGCTGGCTCACCTGGGGCATTTGCTAAGCTTCCGGCTCGTAGAGATAGATATATAGATGGTCCATATTTGGACGGCGGAGATAAAGGATATCTACCAATCTAGCATTCCTTTCGATCCACGGCTTCATAACCTCGTTGCCCCAGATCGTATCCTCGTCCAGAATGAACCAGAACCTTGTCCCGGCGCTTCTGACGAACTGTGGATCAATGGTTTCCCAGGAAATGATTTCCTCGTCAAGATAATAGGGCCCAAACTGCGTCCACCATGACACGTATTGATCATCCGGTTGGCTCTCGGCGCGAGCTAGCTCGAACGCGGTTTTCCATTCGTGTCTATTGCCATGATTGACATGAAAATAGATCAGGTTATCCCCCGCCGCATGCGCTACAAGCAGAGCCAACACGCCAATGGCAAACAGTCGTCCGCCGGCGCTTACATGCTGCAACAACCCGTACAATGCAAACGCTGCGAGGATCAGCCAGAATGGCAATGCCATGAACGCATAGCGATCTTGAGTGAAGTAAAACGGACTCACCAGCAACACCAGTCCAATGGGAACAAGGGCGTTGATAAATATGTAGAGCCCGATTCTACTCCGCCGGCTAAGTAAGTGAATTCCGGCAAAAAATCCCAGGCACAGAATCGGAACGCCAATGTCAAAGGCAATGAAAGTGGCAAGTCGAAACGGATCGTCAATAGGCTTTGTGTAAATTAGATCCACTGCGCCAATTAGATAGGAGCTACCGGTCGCCAGAAAGCGAACGACTTCGATGATGCCAAACACGACTCCGGGTACGACGATCAGCGCAATGTTTCTCGCCCGCAAACCACCAGGTTTCTCAACTGGCAGAATTATCAATAATAAAAGGTAGACGAGCACGACCGGCACAAAGACGGCGGCAATGAAGCGCTCGCCGATTGCCAGAACAAGTAGCACACCAGAGAGCAACAAATACAGGGGCCGATCCTTCTCGATTGCCATATAAAATGTACAGGCAGCTAGGAAATAGAAGAGCAACATGGCTGAATAGAACCTGGCATTCTGAGACCATTCCAAATGCCAGGGCGACACGGCCAATAACAGGGCAGTGATCAGCGCGAGAACCGGGCCAAACAACCGTCTGACAACGATAAAGATGATGGGAATAGTTATGATGCCAATAAGCGCAGGGACTAGCCTTGCGCTCCATTCGCTTGCTCCAAATGTCTCTACGGCTCTGGCTGTGAGGATTAGACTGATGGAAGGATGCCACCATTGGGCAAGGATAGTTTCCAGGTTAACGTGTTGCGCAGCCCGGTTCAAGGTGAATATCTCGTCAATCCAGAAGCTCCACGCCCCGAGCTTGTAAAAGCGTAAAATCGTCCCCACGGCGATAATTGCCACGAGTAGACCCGCTTGCAACTTGCGGCTTTCTTCTATGCGCGAAAGTCCGAGCATCGTTTTCACCAGTGATAATCTCCCTTTGCAGGCCGCAAGAGGTCCATAAACCCGCGGACGAGCCCCCTCACCGCGCCAAAATTTCCTTTTCTTCCTTCCCGTAATACCACCCTCAGCGCTAGATAAGGCGCGCCAATCGTGAAAAATCGCAACTGCTCCATCGGCGACGCGTGCCGTCGCATAAAGGCGAACCAGTGGCGCGACTTATGGCGGGCGTACGCTTCTGTGTAACCCTCCCCGAAAGTGTGGCTCACCGCGTGGTAGCCCACGGCCTGTGGCGCGTAGAGGGCCGTGTAACCGGCTTTCTGCAGCCGCAGCGAAAAGTCCGCGTCTTCCGGCCCAAAAGGATCGAACTGCGCGTCGAAGCCGCCCAGCTCCCGGAAAACGTCCGCGCGCACCATCATCGCGCCGCCGCACGAGATGCAGCGCTTCACCTCGTCGTGCTGCCCCTCATCCACCTCGCCATAACCGACCGGCGTAATCTGCCAGCGCAAGAAGTCGATCCGCGCGCCGCCGCCATCGTTCAGCCGCGCCCGGTCGTGCATAAAACGCAGCTTCGCCTGCGCCTGGCCTACGCGCGCGCCGCCATAAAAGGCGTCTCGCAGCCCCTGCACGAATCCGGGTTCTACCAGGATATCGTTGTCTAGAAAGAGCAGATAGCGCGGGCTATACGTCTGGCACGCCAGCTCGGCAGCCGCGTTACGTCCGGAGGCGACGCCCAGGTTTGTGGGATGGGCGTGCACCAGCACGCCGGGAAAGTCGCGGCGCATGATTCCGGCGGTGTTATCCTGCGAGCCATTGTCCCACAACAGCACCTGCTCGTTGACGCCCGCGTCGAACAGCGCATTCAGGCACTCGCGCGTTCTTTCTAGCTGGTTCAGGGTGAGAATGATGATGACCACGTCTGTCATGAGCGGAATTCTCGCAAGTATTTGTCGCGATTCAAAGAGCGGGCTGGCTTGCCGCTGGAACTCTTTAACAGCCAGCGCCTCTCGACCAGGCGAACGTCGCTGAGGGTCACGTCAAGCAACTGCAGGGCGCGCTGACGTAAAGCACTCTCGATCCGCTTGCGCTCGGCCGCGCCGGCATGCCCATCCAATTCACAGACCAGGATGATACCCTCCGTACCCAGCCGCCGGTCTGGCAGGCCAAAGGCGACTGCCCGTCCAGGATGGATACCGCTAACGTTTGCGGCAAGCGCTTCGACGTCCTGAGGATAGATATTCTTACCCCCGACAATGATCAGATCTTTCTTGCGCCCCGTCACATAGAGCTGTCCACCGGCAAGGTAACCCATGTCGCCGCTGCGATACCAATCTCCCGCGAATGCCTCGCGGCTGAGGTCAGCTCGCCTGTAATAGCCAGTCAACATGCAATCACTTCGTATCAGAATCTCGCCGACGTGTCGTTCGTCCAGAACTTCCCCGGATTCGCCCGCGATGGCGATTTCTGTGCCCGCAATCGGATAACCACAACTGACGACCGCTGTGGCTCCGGCGGCGGTGGTTGCGCGCGGAGCTGCCCGTCCTGCCGTCTGCAGCGCGGCCAGATCGACCCAATCGACGCGCGCCGCCTGCGACGGAGCGCTCTGGGTGACGGCAAAGGTATTCTCGGCCATGGCATAGCACGTCGCCAGGGCGCTCTCGCGAAAGCCAACGGGCGCGAATTTCTGTAAAAATAGCTGATGGCTGTCGTTGCGAACCGGCTCCGAACAGTTGATCGCCATGCGCCAATGTTGAAGGTCCACGCCTTGCAGATCCCGCGCGCGGATGGCATGAGCGCAGTGATTGTAGGCAAAGTTGGGCAGCCAGCACAGCGTGCCGCGGTGCTCGTGCAGCGCGCGAAACAGCACAGCCGGATCGCGCACCCAGTGAAACGGCGACAAAAGAACCAGGGGCACGCCAACGACCAGCGGCATGACGAATCCCGCGACCAACCCCATATCATGGTACAGAGGCAGCCAGCTCACAATCACGTCGTCAGGGCGGAGGGCAATCGCCTCGCCGTACGCTCTGATCTGGTTCAACACGGTGCGATTGCTCAGGGCCACCCCTTTTTGCAGGCCAGTCGTCCCGCTGCTGTGCTGTAAAAAGGCAATTTCGTGCGCAAGATCGGCCCGCTTTTGTGACACTTGCAGCGTGTCGGAACTTGCCGGACTCAGCTCATCCGTCGAGAGCACAAGGCAATCCACGGCGCCCAACACGCGCCGCAGGTCATCTTTGAACTCAGGGTAAGTGACCGCCACGCGAGCCTGGGAATGGGAGACGAGCTGGCACACCCGTTCCCCGTAAATCGACCTGTCCAGTTTCTCGGTCAAAAACGGAAAAATAGACGGAATCGCGCCCACATAAAGCGCGCCCCAGAAGGAGTAGAGAAGATCCGGCGAGTGGCGTAAGACGAGGATGACAAGTTCGCCGGCCTCGACGCCAATGCGCTGCAAGGCGCCGGCATAGGCCAGCGCATTTTCATGAAACTCACCCACGCTCACGCCTTGCTGCGTTCCGTCCTCGCCAATGAAAACCAGCGCCAAATCCTGCGGCGCTCTTGCGGCCCGCTCGCTCAAAGCATCCACCAACGTCTCGCCGGACATTAACGCGAACCCTCCGCGATGACCCGCGCGACCATCTGATTTAAGGTATCCATTTTCTCAACCGTCAGATCCGTATCCGGGATGTAAACGGCGAATGCTTCTTCGACAAATACCCCTATTTGCGCAAGCGCAAATGAATCAATCAGACCGCCGCTGATCAGCGCCTCGTCATCCGCCAGATCATAGTCCGGCCTGCCCAACAGATCGTCGAGAATAAATGCACGCAGCCTGTCTCGTATTTCTGTCCGATCCACAGACTTACTCCAGTCACTACACCGTACAGCGATTTTGCAAATCGCCGACGCCAGTTGCCAACTGGCGCTACACCGTCACCCGTACAGCCGGTTGGTAACCGGCTGCCACACGTACAGCGACTTTGCAAATCGCTGTTAAAACCCCAAATACACAAACGGCTCGCCCTGATCTCCCCTGCTGACAAGAATCATTAGAAAAATGCTGACCGCCAGCAACGAAGCCTGAACCAGCCGCGGCCAGCGCAGGAATATAACC
>JAICPS010000294.1 GCA_025929715.1 Anaerolineae bacterium
AGTGGCGGCCGGGCTCAGCGGCCACGGGCCCGGCGGCTATCTTTCGGGAAATGGTCTGTTGACCGCGCTGGGCTTCGGCATGTTGGCCGGACAACACGCGGCGCGGGCGTTATCTGAACTGTGATAATGAAAGAACTGCACCAACTGGGATTGAACTTTGAGGAGTACCGCCAGGCGCTGGAAGCGGGTGCCGTGCATCGCGCGGATACGATTGAGGATCTCGCCTGGGATTTGGGCTTACCGCCCGCGACGCTAGCCGCGACGCTGGAGGTGTATCAGGCCTGCGCCGCCGAACAACAGGAAGACGCCTTTGGCCGCCGCGATTGCCGCCCCCTGCAGGCGCCTTTCTATGGCGTCAGGGTCACCGGCGCGCTCTTTCACACGCAGGGTGGGCTGCGCGTCGATTTCCACGGCCGCGTCTTACGCGAGGCCGGCCGGCCGGTGCCCAACCTTTACGCAGGCGGCGGAGTGGCGGCCGGGCTCAGCGGCCACGGGCCCGGCGGCTATCTTTCGGGAAATGGTCTGTTGACCGCGCTGGGCTTCGGCATGTTGGCCGGACAACACGCAGCGCGGGCGTTATCTGAACTGTGATAATGAAAGAACTGCACCAACTTTCTGAATTCGTCGCAGCTACCACGTTCGCGTCTTTGCCGCGAAAAATCGTCGACCGCGCGCACGAGGTAATCCGCGATACCGTTGGCGTTATTGTCGGCGGCATGGCCGAGCCGGAAGTCTCGGCGCTTGCCGGCTACGCGGCGCGGACGGCGCCGGGCCCGGCAGGGCTGTTCGGGTATGGCGGGCAGACGGCCGCGGGCTGGGCGGCCCTGGTGCACGGGACGGCGGGTACGAGCCTGGAGATGGACGAGGGACACGCCTTCGCGCGCGGACACGCCGCGATTCACGCAGCCGCGCCTGCCATGGCGCTAGCGCAGGCCAACGGCGCCGGCGGCGCGGAAGCGGTCACTGCCTTTGTGGTCGGTTACGAGGTCGCCGCCCGCGCCGGTGTGGCCACTCGCCTGCGCCCGCCGGTACACCCGTTCGGCGCATGGGGCGTGCTGGGCGCGGCGGCCGTGGCGGCGTGGTTCAAGGCCTTTGACCCCGGCGCGATTGCCGGGACGCTGGAATTAGCCGCCTCCTACGCCATCGCGCCTTCCTTCAACGCGGCTTACCAGGGCGCGAACGTGCGCAACACCTATGCCGGGCTCGTCAACAGGTTGGGCATGCTGGCTGCCGACTTCTATGAACTAGGCTTTCGCGGCGAGCGTGGCGGGCTGGATACCACCTTCGGCCAGATCCTTGGACAGAGCTTCGAGCCGCGGGCGCTGGTAGAGGGTCTGGGCCGGGACTATGAGATGATGCGCGGCTATTTTAAGCCTTACTCGGGTTGCCGTTACACGCACGCCGCGATCGACGCCGTTCTGGCGCTGCGGGCGGACGGCGTGGATCCGGCGCGGGTGGAACGCGTGGAAGTCGAGACCTATGACATCGCCGCCAGGTTGTCCGATCCCGCGCCGCAGACGCCGCTGGCGGGGCGCTTCTCGACGCCCTACGTCGTCGCCGCCACGCTGCTGCGGGGCGATGCGGGGCCGCAGAGCTTCCGGCCGGAGGTGTTGCACGACGCGCGGGTGCTCGATCTGGCAAAGCGAGTTACGGTGCGCGAGGAGCCGTCTTTTACGGCGATGACCCCTGCCCGCCGCCCGGCGCGCGTGCGCCTGCACATGGCCGATGGTTCGCAGCGCGAGGCGATGGTGACAGGTAGCAGGGGTGACCCAGACCAACCGATGAGCGACCTGGAATTAAGGAGTAAGTTCGAGGATCTGGTGCGGCCGGCAGTCGGCGCCGAAGCAGCGGCGGCCGCGTGGGACAGGTTGGGCCGGCTGGCGGCGTTGCCTGGGATTGACGAAGTGGCGTCGCTGTTGGCGCCCGCCGCCCGTACGTAGCATAGGCTGCCAGCCTGTGCCCGGCGCAAGCCGGCGGCATACGCTACAGTGCAGCAGAAGGAGGTGCACAAGGGACGAATTAACCGATTAGATAGCCAGATTTCTTGAATAAACGGCGCAGGATAACGCTTGATGGAGGAGAAAACGATGCGAGACTTTGGAAAGGTTTTTGTGCTGTTGCTCGTGCTGTTGCTGACACTGGCAGCGTGTGTAGACCAGCCGGCGGAGGAGCCGACGGAAGCTCCGGCTCCCGCCGAGCCGACCGAAGAACCGGCGGAAGAACCGGCGGAAGAACCGGCGGAAGAACCGACGGAAGAACCGGTGGAGGAACCAACCGAGGAGCCGGCCGAGGAACCCACTGAGGAACCGGCCGAAGAACCGACTGAAGAAGCGACCGAAGAAGCGGCAGAGGAGCCCGCGGCTGAGGGTGAGCCCATCCTCATCGGCGGCATCCACCCCTTGACCGGCGCGCTTGCCGGCGACGGCATCCAGATGGATAACGCCATTCAGATGGCAATTGCCGAGATCAATGAGGCCGGCGGCGTGTTGGGCGGGCGCCAGTTCGAGTATCTATCGTCCGACTCCACTGGCTCGGCCGAAGTGGGCCAGACCGAGGCCGAGCGCCTGATCCAGGAAGGCGCCGCGGCGCTTATTTGCTGCTTCCAGTCGGCAGTGACCGCGAACGTCGCCGCCATTGCCGAGCGCGAGCAAGTGCCACTGGTCATCGACGTCGCCGTCGCTGACGCCATTCTACAGCAAGGTTACACCTACACCTTCCGCCTGCAGCCCAACGCGACGGTGATGGGTGTGCGCGGGGCCGACTTCTTGCAGGCCATTGCCGAAGCGACCGGCGCCGAGATCAACACCATCGCCTACTTCTACGACGGCACCACCGGTTTCGGCGATAGCGTACGCCAGGCGTTTGCGACGCGCGCGGCGGAGTTGGGCTGGGAAATAGTGGACGAGGTGGGCTACGATCCCTTTGGCGTCACCGACCTGACCACGGAAATGACGCGCGTCAATGGGTTGGCGCCGGACATCGTGGTGGTAACCGGCTATTATAATGACGGCCTGCTGGTGGCGCGCAACGCGGAAGAGGTCGGCCTGGACGTGCAGGCTATCTATGGTGTGGCCCAGGGCACGTACGACGTGCCCCAGTTCGTCACCGATGCCGGCGACCTGGCGCAGTGCTTCTTCGACAGCAACTACCACTGGGACGCGTCCAATGCGGAGGCGCAGGCGGTGCGCGATAGCTTCCAGGAACAGTACGGCGAAGAGATGCGCACGGCAGCAGTGCTGGCATACGAATCGATGCGCCTCGTAGCCGCTGCGGTCGAAGAGGCCGGTTCCGCGGATCCGGTCGCTATCCGCGACGCGATCTCGGGCATCAGCTATGAGGATCACCTGCTGCCCTACGAGGGGCCCATCGAGTTTGACGAGGCAGGCGAAACGATCGTCGCTGCGCCTGTGGTGATGCAGGTCCAGGACGGCGCAATTTACCAGGTATGGCCGCCGGACGTGGCCGAGCGCGAACCGATCATGCCCTGCGTATCCTGGCAGGAGTAAATTAGTTCTGTTCGTAGTGCGCGCTCCAGCGCGCACTACGAACCCTAGCCTATGTCGTCGATTTCTCTGTCGAAAACGAACCGCCGCAATCTGCTCATCGGCGCCGCCCTGTTCGTTGCCATCCTGTGGCTGCTGGCCAATGCGGCCGCCATTGGTCCCTGGATGGAGCGCAACGGCGTTGTGCTGCGCCAGGCGCTGGTGACCGGGCTGCTCATCGGCGGCGTGTACGGGCTGGTTGCCATGGGCCTGACGCTCATTTTCGGCGTGTTGGACATCATCAACTTTGCGCACGGCGCGCTGTTGACCGCGGGCATGTACATCACGTTTGTGCTGTACGACCGCTATGGCGTCGATCCCTACGTGGCCATTCTGGTCACCGTGCCCGCTCTTTTTGCCATCGGTGTGGTGGTGCAGCGGCTGATCATCCATCCCGCGCGCAATGCGCCGACGCACAACCAGCTGCTGCTGACGCTGGGGCTGGCGCTGTTCATCGAGAACCTGCTGCTCGTCATCTTCACCGGCACGCCGCGCTCCATTCGTCTGACCTACGGGCGCGGCGCGACCGATCTCGGGCTGCTGACCGTCGATTTTCCGCTGCGGCTGGCGGGCACGACGATTACCATGAACAGGCTGGCAGCTTTTCTTTTTGCCCTGTTGCTCACCGGATTGCTCTACCTGCTGCTGCAGCGAACCGACCTGGGCAAATCGATCCGCGCTACAGCCCAGGACAAAGAGGGCGCGCGCCTGGTGGGCATTGACATTGCTCGCGTCAACCTGGTCACTTTTGGCCTGGGCGCCGCCTGCGTCGGCGCGGCCGCGGCGCTGGTTTTGCCGTTCCTGGCGGTCGATCCCACGGCGGGCAACACCTTCAACATCACGGCGTTCGTGATCGTCGTGCTCGGCGGCATGGGCAGCATCCCCGGCGCGCTGTTGGCGGGATTCCTGGTAGGTCTCACGCAGGAGATGAGCGTCGTCTTCCTGCCTAGCTCAACCAAGCTCATAGGCGTTTTCGCGGTCTTTATTCTGGCGCTGATGTTCCGGCCGCAGGGATTGCTGGGGAGGCGAGTTGACTGACCAGCATGCCGGGCAGCGACTTGCCAGATCGCTGTACACGCTCGGCTTGCCGGGCATAGGGCGCGACTACTTCGCACTGGCTCTCGTAGCGGTCGCCCTTTTCGTCGCGCCGCTGTTCCTGGATCGCTTCCTTCTCAGCCTCGGGGTGCTCATCCTCTTCTGGGCCCATCTGGGCAATGCCTGGAACCTGATGGCGGGCTACGCCGGACAGTTTTCTTTCGGCCACGCCGTTTTCTACGGCATTGGGGCCTACACCTCCACCGTGCTGCTGGTCGATCATGCCATCAGCCCCTGGGTGGGCATGATCGCCGGGGCGCTGCTGGCGGCGCTCTTTGGTCTGCTGATGGGCTATCTGCTCTTTCACTTTGGCATTCGCGGGCACTTTTTTGCCCTGGGCACGTTCGCCATTGCCGAGCTTGTGCGCCTGCTGGCTACGGAAATTGAGTTCATCAACACGTCGGTAGGCATTCACATTCCGCTGGTGGGCGGCGATTCCTGGCCGCGCATGCAGTTCGAAGATTCGCTGATTAACTATTATTACGTCATGCTCGGAATTTTTGTCGTGGGTCTTATTCTGGTCATTGCCATCGTCCACGGCCGGCTGGGCTCCTACTTCCAGGCGATCCGCGAGAATGAAGAAGCGGCGGCCGCGCTCGGTGTGGACGTGCTGCGCTATAAGACCATTGCCGTGATGGTCAGCGGTGCGCTCACTGCCGTCGCCGGCACCTTTTTCACCCAATACTTTCTCTTTGTGGATCCCACGCTCGCCTTTGGCGTCGGGGTTTCGGTGCAGATCCTGCTGCGCCCGATCGTCGGCGGGGTCGGCGCCATCTGGGGGCCGCTGGTGGGCTCGCTGCTGCTGACGCCGCTCGGGGAATTGACGCGCGCCTTCGTGCGCACGCCGCCGGCGTTTCTCAGCGCGATTGAGGGCCGCGCCGGCGTGGACGTGATGTTGTTTGGCGCAATTCTGGTGCTCGTCGTCCTCTTCATGCCGCACGGCGTCGTCGGCGCCGGTCGCAGCCTGTGGCAGGCGCTGCAGCGCCCAGTGCGGCGAATTGTTTTGAGCGTGACCAAATGACCGCACTACTACGCGTAGAGTCGTTGAGCAAACATTTTTCGGGGCTGGTTGCCGTCAACCGCGTGAGCCTTGAGCTGCAGGAGGGCGAGATTCTGGGCCTGATCGGGCCCAACGGCGCCGGCAAGACGACGCTGTTCAACATCATTAGCGGCAGCATGGCGCCCACGACCGGAGCCGTTTACTTCGACGGGCAGCCGATCACCACGCGCGCGCCCCACGAAGTCTGTCGTCTGGGCATCGCGCGCACGTTTCAAACGGCCAGGCCCTTTGCGCGCCTTTCGGTTCTGGAAAACGTGAAAGTCGGCGCTTATCTGCGCGCGCGCAAGACGGCCGAGGCAGAGACGCGGGCCAGAGAGATCGTGAGATTCACCGGCCTGGAGAAATACGCGGCGCAGCCGGCCGGCGCGTTGACAACGGCCGGGCGCAAGCG
>JAICPS010000414.1 GCA_025929715.1 Anaerolineae bacterium
GCCGGGCAGCACGCCCGAACCCTTTACGCTAATGCCGCCGCGCTCTCGCACCTGCGCACCGCGCTGGCCCTGGGCCATCCCGACGTGGTCGAGCTACACGAAGCCATCGGCGATTTGCAGACCCTGGTCGGCGAATATGGCGACGCGCTGAGCAGCTACGACGCAGCCGCTGCCCGCGCTCCCATTCAGGCGCAGGCGGCGCTGGAACACAAGCTGGGCAACGTCCACGACCGCCGCGGCGATTGGCAGCACGCCGAGAGCCATTTTCGGGCCGCCCTGACGGCAGCCCAGAATGCCGTGGCCTACGACGGCGGCTCAGAAGCCGGTAGCTCAGATGCCGACGGCTCCGGTCTCCAGGCGCGTATCTATGCCGATTGGAGCCTGACCGCTCACCGCCAGGGCGCCACCGAGCGAGCGCTGGACCTGGCGCGGCAAGCCCGCGTGCTGGCGCGGGAGGCGGACGACCGTCCGGCGCTAGCCCAGGTGCACAACATCCTGGGTATTCTGGCCCGCCACCAGGGCGATTTGGATGAAGCGCGCCGTTCGCTGCAGCGCAGCCTGGCGCTGGCTACGGAAGCCGGCCTGCCCTCGGCGCGCATCGCAGCCCTCAACAACCTGGCGCTGGTGCAGGGCGAAGGCGAACCACGGGTTCCGCGGCAGATTGACGAGGCGATCCAGACGCTGGAGGAAGCGCTGCGGCTGTGCGAGGAGCTTGGCGACCGCCACCGCGAAGCGGCGCTGCACAATAACCTGGCCGATCTGCACCACGCCGCCGGCCGCCATGAAGAAGCCATGTCCCAACTCAAACGCGCCGCCGCCATCTTCATCGAGATCGGCGGCGACAGGCAAGCGTGGCAGCCGGAGATCTGGAAGTTGACGGAGTGGTAACGAGAACAAACAACTCCGTGTAGCTCTGTGCCAAAACTCTGTGTGTCTCTGTGTCACTAAGATCTTACACAGAGATCCACTGAGATCGGCACGGAGTTACACAGAGGGGAGAGCTTATGCAGTACCGCAGTTTTGGCAGAACCGGCATGCAGGTGGCGCCGCTGGCCCTTGGGACTTTTAACTTTGGCCGGGCGACGTTGGAGGACGAAGCGGCGCGGATGATTGACTACGCGCTGGACGCGGGCATTAACCTGATCGACACCGCCGACAGCTATCATGACGGCGGGAGCGAGCGCGTCGTCGGCCGCGCGCTGGCGCGCAGCGGGCGGCGCCGGGACGTTATCCTGGCGACGAAGGTCCATTATGCGACGGGAGCAGGACCGAACGATCGCGGTAACTCGCGCCTGCACATTCTGCGCGCCTGCGAAGCCTCCCTGCGGCGGCTGCAGACGGACGCCATCGACCTTTACCAGATACACCGCCCTTCGCCACACGTTCCCGTCGAAGAGACCTTGCGCGCGCTCGACGACCTGGTACGCCAGGGCAAAGTGCGTTACGTGGGCTGCTCCACGCATCCGGCGTGGCAGGTGATGGAAGCGCTCATGGTTAGCGAACGGCGCTCGCTCGTGCGCTACGCCTCCGAGCAGCCGCCTTACAACCTGCTGGATCGCCGCATCGAGAACGAGCTGGTTCCCCTCTGCCAGAAATACGGGCTGGCCCTCCTGCCCTGGGGCCCGCTGGGTATGGGCGTGCTTGCCGGGCGTTACGACGGCCAGATTCCGGCCGGCTCCCGCGCCGCGGAGATTGGCGGGATCTACGCGGAGCGGGTCACGGCCCGTGGCATGGAGGTCGGGCGCCGCTTCAGCGCCCTCGCGCGCGACGCCGGCCTAACACCGGCCCAGCTGGCTATACTCTGGAATAAGGAGCAGCCGGGCATCACGGCGCCCATCGCCGGCCCGCGCACCCTGGCCCAGTTACAGGAGCTGCTGCCCGTGCTGGATATGACCCTCCCCGACGACCTGCGCGATGCCTGTGACGACCTTGTGCCGCCCGGCAGCGCCGTGGTAGACTTCCATAATACGGCGCCGTGGATGAAAATGCGCGTCTCAGTGTAGCCGCGGTTTCCATACCACGTTACATGACGCGTCGTAAGGCGCGGTAAGAAACCGCGGCTACTTATGCTCGAACTCAAAGACTTCCTGATTCTCCCCTCCGTGCAGCCCCTGATCCGCCAGATGGCCGGCGACGGTCCCGGGCTGCGCCTGCTTGTGGGGCTCGACCCGCACCCTCGAGACGTGCCGGACCACGGCGCGCTGCTGCCCAGCGGACGCGCCACCATCTTTCGCATCCTTGCGCGCCAGATGCTCGACGCCCGGCCCAGGGGGCGCGCCGTCGTGGTCGCCCGCCACCAAGACGCCGTGCGGCTGCCGCGCCAGCTAAAGAGGCGGGTGGACTTTCTGCTTGCACCGCCCGACGAGCAACCCGAGCAGATTGCGGCGGTTGCTGCCAGCCGGCCGGCGCTGCTCGTGGTGGAAAACGTGGCTAACGCGGCCATCGTCGAGGCCGCGCTCCGCGCGGCACATAACACCGCCGTGCTAACGCAGATCGACACCGCCTTTCACGGCGCGGCCGTTGTCCAGGCGCTCAAAGACCTGGGCGTGTCCGTCTCGCCGCTGGAAACCTTGCAGTGGATTATCACCGTCAAGCGGCTACCCATGCTCTGTCCGAACTGCAAGCAGCCTTTCACGCCGCTTCCGGCGCAGCTTGCCGCGCTGCGCCGCCGCTATCCTGATTTAGACGTTGACGAGCAGGCCACCTTTTTCCATTCCCCCGGCTGCGCGCAGTGCGAGCAGAGCGGGCGCCAGGGCCACGTCACTGCCTTTGACTTCTTTCACAACCAGGGCTACGAGGCGGCCGGCCTGCAACACCAGCCCAGTATCTTGCCGCTCGAAGAATATATGCTGCAGCTCGTCGTCGCCGGACACCTGCCGCTGGACGATCTGCTGCACCTGGAAGGCAACGAGCTGCACAGCGCCTACAAGCTGCTGCAGCAGCGCGAAGAGGCGCTGAGCCAGACGAATCGCACCTTGCAGAGCAAACTGGCCGAGCTGGAAGCCGCGCACCAGGTGCTGCGCCACCGCACCGAGGCGCTCATCTCGCTGCAGGAAGTGAGCCAGGCGCTTATTGCCGGGGACGAGCTGGAGAGCCTGGCGCAGCGCATTACGCGCCACACGGCGGCCCTATGCGGCGCAGACCGGGCGGTGCTCTACGTTTTGCGGGACAGAGAAACGGCGGCCGTATTGGCCAGCCACGGCTGGGACCCGGCCCGCGTGCCGGCGTCGGTGCCTGCCGAACTGCTGGACCTGCCAACTGGGTCGGTGCAGGGCGGCGGCGTTCCGGTGCCCTTTGACAAATGGCCGCCCGGCATCCCGCCACGCTCGGCGGACGTGGAGGGAGTCTACCTCTATGCCGGCCTGCGCCTGCCGCTGCTGGCCCAGAACCGGCCGGTCGGCCTGTTGGTGGTGCACGCCACGCGCCATCACAGCTTCGCCCCCGGCGACGTCGCGCTGCTGCACTCATTCGCCAACCAGATTGCCCTGGCGCTGCAGCGCGCGGGGTTGATCGAGGATCTGCGCGGCAAGATCGCCGCCCTGGAAGCAGCGCATGCCGGATTGGCGCAGAAAGAGCGCATGGAACAGGAGCTGGAGCTGGCGCGCGAGGTGCAGCAAAGCGTGCTGCCGCGCAGCGTGCCGCATATTCCCGGCTACCAGTTTGCGATGCGCAACGAGCCGGCGCGGCAGGTGGGGGGCGACTTTTACGACGTCATCGCCCTGGACGACGACGAGTTCGCCATTGCCATTGCCGACGTCTCGGACAAGGGCATGCCCGCCGCGCTCTACATGGCGCTCTCGCGCAGCCTGCTGCTCTGCGAAGCGCGCCTCTCGCGCCGCCCATTTGACGTGGTGTGCAGCGTGAACACGCTCCTGCTGGAGCTGGGCCGGCCGAACATGTTCGTGACGGTCTTTTTCGGCCTGGTCAACCGCCGCACGCGCGAGCTGCGCTACGTGCGCGCCGGGCACGACTACCCGCTGCTCCTGCGCGGCGACGAGGTGCACGAGCTGCACGGCAAAGGGATGGCGCTGGGCCTGATGCCCACGCGCTCCGCCTACTACAGCGAAGAGACGATCACCTTGCAACCCGCCGACCGCCTGGTGCTCTACACCGACGGCCTCTGCGACGTTCTCTCGCCCGACGAAGAATTCTACGGCCGCGACCGGCTCGGCCGCCTGCTGCAATCGCACGCATCACTCTCCCTGGATGACCTCTGCGAAGCGATCTTCGCCGACCTGCACGCCTACCGCGCCGGCACGCCGCAGTTTGATGATATGACGTTGTTGGTGGTGGATGTGGGGTAGATGGGGGACGGGGGACGGGAGATTGGAGATTAGAGATTAGAGATTGGGGATTGTCGTCATTCTGAGCGGGTCCCATGCTACATGGGGCGTCTGCGGAGCGAAGAATCTCTGACCGCTCCTATCTAGCTCTGGCTCGCTCCTCTACCTTACA
>JAICPS010000394.1 GCA_025929715.1 Anaerolineae bacterium
CAAAGTTGCTCCCTAGGCAATCTGACCCTGCTTGACTTCCAGCCGTTTGAGCAGATGCCCGGGGTGCTTGGATCGGCGGACGTATTGGTCGCTATTCTGGAACCCGATGCCGGCATTTATTCCGCGCCTTCAAAGGTTCTGACCTACTTGTGTGCTGAACGCGCTCTCTTGCTTGCCGTACCGCGTGAAAATCTGTCGGCGCGAATTGTTGCCGAGAACCACGCCGGGCTGGTGGTCTCTCCGTCCAACAACAGTCAATTTATCGAAGCTGCCGAACGACTGCGGCGCGATGCTAATTTACGCCAATCGTACGCCATAAACGCCCGACAATATGCCGAACGGAAATTTGATATTAAAGCCATTGGCGATCAATTTGAAAAGATAATCAGCGGGGATAGCATTACGGCCTGAGGAAAGGCTTGGGCCGCCACCGAGGTGCGGGCTGCGCAATAGGAATATTGTCATGTTAACCAACCACAGTATAATTGATTCCGCTTGCTTCTTTTCTCCATTCGCCGACTAAGGTCACTGGTTAACACGGTCCTCACAATAAGGCTTACTTAACAGACATGGTACCCGTTCATCACAAGGAGACAATGTTCCGGCGTTCAAGCGTGAATTTCGCCCTTTTCCTATTCGTCTCCGACATTGTGCTGACGCTCATCGCTCTTACCGTCGCGCTCTACTTGCGACCAGATTTACCCCCCCTGCCATTTCTCGTCCCGATGCCCGAGGCCCGAATGCCAATTGTCTTGTACTTTGTTGTCCCATTTCTCTGGACGGCAATTTTCCTACTGACCTCCGTCTACGATCCGAAACGATCCAATCGGCTCCTCGATGAAATTCAGGGCATCTCCTTTGCCACGGGAATAGCGGCCCTGGTGTTTGCGGGGCTCCTTTACGTCGCCCATCGCGAATTTTCGAGGTATCTCTTTGTCCTTTTCCTCATTCTAGATCTGGCGTTTATCGTAGGATGGCGGGTGTTGCTTCGGGCCGTGCTGCACCTGGTCCGCCTACCTGCCGCAGACCGCCGTGTGTTGATCGTGGGCGCCGGGAGCGTGGGCCGTCGCGTCGGCCAGATGATTGAAGACTACAACTGGACGGGCTTAAATTTTGTTGGGTACATTGACGACAATCCGGCCATGCCTAATGGGGACCTGCGTCTGCTCGGCAAAGTGCAGGATGCCGGCCGTGTGGTAGAAAAATTGCGCATCGACGACGTCGTCGTCGCCCTACCTCAGAAAGCCTATGGCCAGATTAACGAGCTTGTGCTTGCCTTGCACAGGCTTCCGGTGCAGGTCCGAGTTGTTCCTGATTATTATAGTTTGGCCATATACAGGGCGACGGTAGACGATTTTGGCGGCCTACCGCTTATCAATCTCCGCGATCCGGCGCTTAATGACTATCAACGACTGATGAAACGATTATTTGACCTTGTTATCGGTCTGCTGGCGCTTGTCGTTCTATCGCCCTTTTTCCTGTTGATTGCGCTGCTCATCTGGTTAGATTCACCGGGACCCATTTTTTTCCTCCAGAAACGCGTGGGCGAAAATGGGCGCCTTTTCGATATGGTGAAGTTTCGGTCGATGGTAGTTGGCGCTGAAGAGTTGCAGGCCAAGGTCAATGAAGTGAACGGCAATGGCGACATTCTGCACAAGCATCCTGACGATCCTCGCGTAACGCGTATCGGCCGCCTCTTGCGGCGCACCAGTATTGACGAGTTACCACAGCTCTTCAATGTGCTAAAGGGCGAGATGAGCCTGGTTGGTCCCCGTCCCGAGTTACCTTGGCTTGTAGTTAATTATGAACCGTGGCAGCACAAGCGTCTCGCCGTGCCGCAGGGGATGACCGGTTGGTGGCAGGTGAATGGACGTTCCAGTAAACCTATGCACTTGCACACAGAAGATGATCTGTATTACATTCAGAATTATTCGCTCTGGATGGACATATACATCATGCTGAAGACGCCACTGGTCATTTTGAGAGGAATAGGTGCTTACTGACCAAGTCAAGCAACGCATTGCCTGGCTTGAAACAGCGATTCTCCTCTTCTCCAGCCCATTCCTTCTCTTCACCGATATCTTCCCCGGCGCAACTATCCTGGCAATGCTGCTTGTCCTTGGGGGCTGGGTCTTGTGCTGGAAGTTCTACCGCTTCCCACTCCCCTCATCGCCTTTCAACACAGCACTGCTGGCGCTGGGGCTAATGGTCCTGGTGGGCGTCTTGATCAGCGCCGATCGCGAGCTAACCTTGCCGAAGGCGCTAGGCCTCTTCCTGGGCTTCGCCGCCTGGCGCCTCATTGCCCTTCACGCGAAGAATGACCGGGGTATATGGATCGCGACGTTCGCCTTCGCTGTTGTCGGTCTCGGGATGATCGTGCTCGGCATTCTTAGTGCGAATTGGCGCTTTCGCGTGGACTTTGTGGAAACGCTATTCAGGTTTCTGCCTCCGCAATTGATCGGCTTACCGCAGGCTGCCGACCAGGGAGTCCACACAAACCAACTGGCAGGAACCTTACTCTATTATCTTGTCTTACCAATTGCATTTTTGCTCGATTGGCGTTCCTATAAATCAGTTCGCGCCTACCTTATCCCCGCCCTCTTAGCTGCGCTTCTTTTGGTTGGGCTCCTCTTGTTGACGCAGTCGCGAAGCGCCTGGATGGGAGCTGTCGCCGGCATCATGTTTTTACTCATCTTATGGTCATTGCAAATGCCGCCTGGCTCAAAGGCGCGACGTGTCTCATGGGCGGTGCTCGCAATAGGTTCCGGCCTCGCCGTTGCGCTGCTCGTAAGTTTCTGGCCAACAGTTCTCGCTGCGCTGTACGAGGAGCCGCCAACCAGCACACCAATAGGCACCCTGGAGACCTTATCATTTCGATACGAAGTCTGGCGCTGGGCCGTGGCCGCAATCAATGATTTTCCGTTTACTGGAACCGGCCTGGGCTCGTTCAGGCGGGTCGTACTACGCCTTTATCCAATCGAGTTTGGTGTAGACTTTGCCCACGCACACAATATCTTCCTCCAGGTCGCGTTGGACGTGGGCCTTCCGGGTCTGATAAGCTATGTGAGTACACTTGTCCTTGCCTTCGTCGCAGCATGGCGGACGGCGGCGCACAGCTCGCGCCTACGGCCACTGGCGCTTGGCCTTGCTTCGGGTCTTGTTGCCGTTCACGTTTACGGACTGACAGACGCTCTGGCGCTCGGCTCCAAAACAGCCATTGCGTTCTGGATGATATTGGGACTTCTTACGGCATCCTGGAATCTTGTTTCCGCTCACCCTTACCCTGCCCAAATGCTTAACACTATTTCCGAGGTAACTCATGTCAACTCTACCCATCACCCACCTCACCCTCTACAAACACGGCGTCGGCTTCTTCCAACGCCAGGGCCAGTTCGGCGGCGAGGAGGTCGTCCTCACCTTCCGCAGCGAGGACATGAATGACGTTCTCAAGAGCCTGACGGCCATCGACGATGGCGACGGCCAAGTGCTCGGCGTGGACTACGCCACGCCACAGAGCCGCGAGCAGCGCCTGGCCGGAAACAGCATCCGGCTGGCCGACGATCGCAGTTTGCGCGATTTGCTCGTGGATTTGCGCGGGCGCGCGGTGCGCCTGTTGCTCGACCAGGACGAAGCCTGGGAGGGCACGCTGCTGGGCATCGACGAGCTGCCCGAGCGCCAGCCGATTGAAATGACTCCGGTCAGCCTGCTGCTCTCCGGATCGGAGCAGGTGCGCGCTGCGCCGCTCGGCCGTGTCCGGGGCATCGAATTACACGACGAGAAGGCCGCGGCCGATCTACGCTTTTTTCTAGAAACAGAACTCGGTCAGGAGAACTTTCGCCAGGTGACGATCCGGCTGACCCCGGGCGAGCATGATCTCGCCGTCAGCTATGTAGCGCCCGCGCCTACATGGCGCGTTAGCTACCGGCTGGTTGCGGACGGCGACGAGGCGCTGCTGCTGGGGTGGGGCATCTTCGACAATCGCCTGGAAGAAGATCTCGAGCAGATTTCCCTCTCACTCGTCGCCGGCATGCCCATCTCCTTCATCTATAACTTGTACGAGCCAATGATGCCCGAACGGCCGGAGATCGAAGACGAGGCGCGCGTCGCCCCCGGTCCCGTCGAATTCTCTGGCGCTGTGGCCGAGATGGCGCCGATGGCGGCTCCAGCAGCACCGATGGCGGCACAGGCCTTTGCGCAGAAGGCCGCCGCGCCGCGAGTCATGGAAAGCCGCCGGCCGCCCACGCGCGACGCCTTGCGCGACGCGGCGGTCGTCGAAACGCAGGCTGAATCACTGGGCGAGCTGTTCCAGTACAACATCGGCATACCAGTCAGTGTGGGTCGCGGGCAGTCGGCAATGGTTCCCGTCGTCACCGTCGATATTCCTTATCGCAAAGACCTGCTCTATAACGGCGAGACGCTGCCCTCGCATCCGGTCGCCAGCCTCCGACTGCAGAACCAAAGCGGCCTGACGCTGGAACGCGGCCCGGTCACCGTGGTCGACGGTGGCGAATACGTCGGCGAGGCCATCGTGCCCTTTACGGCTGCCGGCAGCGAATTCGTGGTACCCTACGCCGTGGAGCTGAACGTGCGCGTGCAGGAGCGCAACGGCATGGGCAGCGAGCTGCGCGGGCTGCATATGGAGGGCGCGCTGATGCTCATCGAGCAGTGGGAAATTCGCTGGCGTGAATACCA
>JAICPS010000252.1 GCA_025929715.1 Anaerolineae bacterium
ATGAATGACGATGCCATTAAAGTAGACGAAAAATACGAACACCACGGCTGGCCCTCGCTAAAGCGCCCCGACGTCAAGCCGCCTGACGGTTGGAGCCTGTCGCTGATTACGGCCGTAAACCGCGTGCGCAATCATGCTTTGTCGCCCGATGGGCAGACGATTGCCTTCATTTGGGATCGCGAGGATCTTTCCGACGTCTACGTCATGTCCGCCGCCGGTGGCTGGCCCCGCCGCATCTCCACCAATCGCAAACTTGTCGCCTACTGGTCCGACGAAACGCCGCAGTGGTCGCCGGACGGCGTACCTGGCGGCCCATGGCTTGCTTTCACCATCGAGGGCCACGTGCACGTCGCGCCCCTTGCCGGCGGACTGCCGCGCAAGATTAGCGACTTTGCCCTTGGCGCTTTCTCCCCCGTATGGATGCCGGACGGCCGATTGCTGGTCAGCGTCGAGCGACAGGATCACGTGCAACTGCTGCTTACTAACCGCAGCGGAAGCTGGCCCCGTGCGCTGGTAGCCGATCCCGCCGGAGACGTTTGGGACGCGCGACCCTCTCCCGATGGAGAGCATGTCGCCTACACGTTTCGGCCGTTCGACGACCTCAACCGCTTAGACGTCTGCATCGTCGAGCTTGCTACGGGACAGGTGCGGCGCCTCACCAACCGGCCCCAGCTGCGCAACTGGAACGCCCGCTGGTCACCGGACGGACAATGGCTGGCCTTTCTCTCGCAGCGTTCCGGCTACAACGAAATCTGGCTGATGCGTCCCAACGGGCAGGAGCTACAGCAGTTGACGACGATTGGCTCCGACATAGGAGAGTTCGTATGGTCCCCTGACGGTAGCACCATGGCCTGTACCGTGAACCGAGGCGGGGCCTTTGACCTGGCGTTGGTCACCGCCGCCAATGGCGAGGTCACCGACCTTCGCCGGGGCAAGGGCGTCTACTCGCAGTTGAATTGGCTGCCCGACGGCGAAGGTCTCACCGTAGCCTACGAGGACTGGTCGCAGCCGCCGGATCTGTTCCGCCTCGACCTGCCAGGCGCGCAGATAACACAGCTCAGCTTTTCCAATCCTCCAGCCCTCGCTCTCAATCGCCTGGTGGAGCCCGAGCGCGTCAGCTACAAAAGCTACGACGGCCTGACGATCCCCGCCTTCCTCTACCATCCCGCCAACCCCAACGGCGCCGCGGTCGTCTACCCTCACGGCGGTCCTTCATCTCTCTACACCTTTGAATGGGACATTCTCGCCCAATACCTGGTAGCTAAAGGTTACACCTATCTGTGCCCTAACTACCGTGGCAGCACCGGCTACGGGCTGGCGTTCGAGCACGCGAACTACGGCGACTGGGGGCAGGGCGACGCCCAGGACTGCCTCTATGCCGCCCGCTACCTCGGCGATTTGTCCGGAATCGATCCGCAACGCATAGCAATCTACGGCAGCAGCTACGGCGGCTATATGGTGGCCTGCTGCCTGACGCAGGATCCCGACTATCACTATGCCGCCGGCATCAGCAAATACGGCGACGCCCACCTGATGACATCATGGGCGCAGTGCAAGCGCGACCTGCGCCTCTACACCGAGATCTTCCTGGGCCACCCGCGCCAGAGTCGGGAGGCGTATCGCAAGGGCTCGCCCATTTTCCAGATCGAAAAGGTCCAGAAACCGCTGCTTATCCTGCACGGCCTGCTCGACGACGTCGTGCCGCCGCAGTCGTCCGAAGAGTGGGTTCAGGCCCTGCGCCGCGCCGGCAAGACGTTCGAGTACAAGACCTACGCCGGAGAATCCCATGGCTTCCTGCAGCGCGCCACGCAGCTAGACGCGTATGCGCGGATTGAGCGGTTTTTGGATTGGTATTTGTGGCCCTGAGCGGGTGTGCCGTGGTGCATAATACCCAATGACCTGCCAACGCTCACCAACCTCCGGTATGCGCCATCCCTTACGGCGCCGGCCTGGCATCCGGCGGGCAGTTATCTGTGTGCAGGTACTGTAAACACTCTTCAGGCGTGAACCAGCGCGTGAGGCGCGAATGGGCCAGCTCGACCAGCCTTTCAAGCGCCAGGGCATAAACGCGCAGCTCGCCGCCCCGGGTGCTGGCGTAGAGGGTGGCCCCATCAGGACTGAACGCCATGTCCCACGGTGGAATCGCTGTGGCGAAGGTCAGCAGATTGTTACCACTATCTACATCCCAGAGCCGTATCGTCGCATCGTTGCTGCCAGTGGCCATCGTGCGCCCATCAGGACTGAAAGTGGCGCGAATGACGCCGGATGCGTGGCCCGAGTATGAGCGAATCGCCTCACCGCTCAACGCGTCCCAGAGCGCCATGTGCGTATCAGCTCCGGTCGTCAGCAGCCGCGTACCGTCGGGGTCGAAGGTGACGCTAGTGATGCGGCTCGGAAAGCCGGTCAGTGTGTAAAGTTCTTCCAGGTCATCACCGGTCAACCGCCATACTCTGGCAGCAGGGAGTTCGCTCCCGGCGGCCAGATACTGGCCGTCCGGGCCAAAGGCTACCGTCCAAACGCCTGCTCCACCGGGGTGAACCTCAAGTGTCTGAAGCAGTTGGCCGCTGGCAGCATCCCACAGGCGCACTGTCCCGTCGGCGCCAGCTGTGGCCAGCCGTGCACCGTCTGGGCTGTATGCTACATCGAGCACACCGGTGAAGTTGCCGCCGATCACGGCGCTTGCATCATGGCCTTCGAGCCTCAAAAGCTCCTGGCCCAGGGCGCTGGCCAGAGATCCCGCCACGTCCCACACGATGACAACGCCGTCGTTACCGGCCGTTGCCAGCCGGTTGCCGTCGGGGCTAAAAACAAGCTGGAAGACACCTGCCTTGTGCCCGGCTAATATGGCCAGCAGCCTGCCGCTGGCTGCGTCCCGTAAATGGACCTCGCCGCCCGTGCCACCCAATGCCATGTAGGCGCCGTCTGGACTCAGAGCCATGGCAAGCTCGCCCATCACGTCCGGACCCATTAGAGCCATGATCTCTTCATTGTCTGGCAGAGAAACGTCCCACACACGGGCGCCATCATTTGCCACTGTCAGCAGGGACTGGCCATCAGAGCTGAAACCGAGGTCGTATACACCGCCAGTATGACCCGCCAGCGCGAATTGTTCCTCGCCGGTGCGCGGGTCCCACAGTATTGTCGCGCCATTCTGGCTGCTCGTGGCGATGAAGGAGCCGTCCGGGCTAAACGTGGCTTCCAATAGCGGGGCGGCATGGCCGCTCAAAGTAGTCACCTGCTGCGCCTCTCCTGTGACCAGGGATGCAGGCAAATCCCAGATAGAGACGCGGAGGCCACCGGCGGCGGTCGCCAGCGACGCCCCATCAGGGCTAAACGCAAGCAGGGGAGCCGTCGTCGCTAAAATCGTTAATTGCAAGGCGCCAGTGTCTGTGTCGTATAGATTCACTTTGCCATTATCTGAATCTTCGCCTTCTCCCAGTTCTGGCACAGCTAACAGCACGCCGTCGGGGCTAAAGGCCACGTGGGTGGCCCAGAGGACGACGCCAGGGAAGGTGAACCTGGCTTCGCCACTGGCTAGGTCCCAGAGGATGACTTCGCCGTCCCCATCAGAGGAAGCCAGGAGGCGCCCGTCCGGGCTAAAGTCGATAGCATATACCGCGCCTGTGTGGCCGCTTAGCGTGCTATGTTCGCCGCCGGTGGCGGCATCCCAGACGATGACGCGGCCGTCCAGGTGGCCAGTCGCAATGGTGCCGCCGTCCGGGCTGTAGGCGATAATGTGAGATTCGGCCGGTAAAGTGAGCGTTAGCACCGGCCGGTTGGACGCTAATTCCCAGATCTGCAGGTCTGTACCATTGACGGTGGCCACTCGAGCCCCATCCGGATTGTAAGCGGCACTCAGGGCGCCCGGCAGCGCGTAGCGCAGCCTCGACTGTTGTACCGCCTGGTGCAGGGCATCCTCAGCTGCCTGTGTATAAGCCGTCTCAACTGCCTGTAACGCCAGCAAGATGCTCAATTCCGGATCAAAAGGCAACGTGTTCAGCGCCGCCAGAGAGAGCTCACGCGATGTAGCCAGGTCGGCCTGTTCCTTGGCGGTGAGCTGTGCTGCTTCGGCAGTCGCCTGTGCCTCCTCCGCGGCTGCTCTCTGCAACGATTCTTCGGCCTCTCGCGTCTGTGCCAGCGCGGCGTTGGCTGCCGACTCAGCTGCTTTCGTCGCCGCTACATTCGCGTTCGCTTGCGCCTCGCCTGCATTGGCAACCGCTAGGTCGGCGTTAACCTGCGCTCTGTCGGCGTTGACCTGCGCCTGGCGACCGGCGCCAAGTGCCAGGACCGCTAGCACAGTGGCGACCAGCAGCGCGCCTGCCAGATAGACAGCCCGGCGGCGGAGTCGCCGTGCCGCCCGCGCCTGCTCCTCGGCCCGCTTCTGCTGCGAATCGGCCAGGTCGCGGGCCGCTTGCAGCTCGCGCTGCCACCGTTCTTCCTCGGCCGCCCGGCGCTGCTCGCGGGCGGCCATGCTGGCGCCGACAAAAGTCCGTTCATCCTCCGTCAGGGCGACGGAGGCGCTCGCGGCCCAGCCGGCAAACTGGTTCAGTCGGGACTCGCGCAGCAGATAGCCCGGAGCGCGGCTGGCCGCCTGCCACTCGCCTGCGGCCTGGGCCAGCACCCGCTGCAGGCGCACGTCGTTGCGGCTCTCAGCCAGCCAGCCCCTGAGGCGCGGCCATTCGCGGATCAGCGCCTCGTGGGCTACCTCCACTGTGGGCGCCCGGGTCAGCGGGTCGTGGTCGAAGGTCAGGAAGCGCGCTGCGCCGAAGCGGTCGAGCGCATCAGCCATTGGCGACGGCCGGCCGTTGCCCGCTGGCGCGTCGCCGGCCAGCGCTTGCAGCTCCGAACGCAGGACGCGGCGGCGGGTGTCTTGGGCGCCCTCGCCGAGGGTGATCAGCCGCAAGAACATCTGCCGGGCGGCCTGTTGGGCGTCGCCGTCCAGTTCGGCAAAGACCGCCTCTGCGCGTCTGCCGAGCGCGCCTTGGACTCGGCCCAGTTGCTTGTAGGCCGCGCTGCGAATGAACCGGCCCTCGCGGCTCTCAAAGAGCTCGGTCATGGCGTACTGCAGTAGCGGCAGCGCACCCGGCTGCTCGGCCACGTCGCTGACAATGACCGACGTCAGCCCTTCTTCGAGGCTCACGCCCACGCGTCGAGCCGGCTCGCGGATGGCCCAGGTCAGCTCCGTGTGGTTCAGGGGCAGAACGATTTCGGTATTTTCCTTCAGCAACTGTCCCCATTCCTGCAGTTGCAACGGCCGGTCGTAGAAGTCGGCGCGCAGGGTGATGACCACGCGAAGTGGGCTGCGCGGCGCGTGAATAGCTGCCAGCAGGCTATCCAGGAAAAAGGCGCGCCGTTCTTCTTCCTCGACCAGCGTAAATAGCTCCTCGAACTGGTCAATCACCAGCAACAGTTGTGCACCCGGTTCGTCCGGCAGAACACGGCGAATGGTGCGCAGCATGCCGCGCGTGTCCCGGGCCATCGGCTCGACAAGGTCAGGCGGCGCCTCGACTGCGACCGGCCACAGGGCTTGCTCCAGCTCCTCGAGCGGATGCGTGCCCGGCGTCATTTCGGCGATGAACCAGTTTTCGGAACCCGGCACTGCCCCGGCACGGAGGGCCGGAATCAATCCGGCCTTAACCACGCTGGACTTGCCGCTTCCGCTAGGGCCCACGACCGCCAGGAAGCGGCTCTCACGGCCGTTGGCCGGGGCCGCCAGGCGGTCCAGTAATCGCTGCACCAGTTCTTCTCGTCCGAAGAAGTCGTCGGCGTCGACCTCTTGAAAGGCGCGTAGCCCTTTATAAGGGTTATAGATCTCTGTCAGCGCCGGCGTGGCGGCGCGCGGCCTGTCCGTCACCGGCGCTTGCAAATCGCGCACTGCATTGCGGAAGGCCGTCGCCATCTCCAGCACGCTGGCGTAGCGCTCGGCCGGCTTTTTGGCGGTGGCTTTCTGTATGACCGTATCTATTTCAACTGGAATATCGGGACGGGACGCGGTGACGAAGGGGATGGGGGTGTGTAGCTGGTTGTGCAGCAGACTGGCAACGGACGCCCGGCCAAACGGCTTTTCTCCGGTCAAGGTTTCGTAGAGCACGACTCCCAGGCTGTAGATGTCCGATTGGGGCGTCACCTCGCCACTTACTATCTGCTCGGGCGACGTGTATTCAAGCGTTCCAAGAACGGCGGTCTGGCCCAATACCTGCTCCACCTGGCCCCGATCCCTGGCAATGCCAAAATCGGAGAGATAGGCGTTGCCGGCCTCGTCCAGCAAGATGTTCCCGGGCTTGATATCACGGTGAATCACGTCGTGCCGGTGGGCGACGGCCAGCGCGCCGGCTACCTGGCTGAGCAGCTCTGCGGCCTTCGTCGGCTGCCAGGGACCGGAGGCCAGGGCGGAAAGCAGGCTGCCCTGGCGCATGTAGCGCATCACCAGGTAGGCGCCGTCGGGATCGCGCCAGTAATCGTAGAGAGGCACGATGTAAGGATGCTCCAGTCGAGCCACAATCTGCGCTTCCGCTTCAAAGCGACGAATAAACTCGGGGTCGTTGGCATGCTGGCGGCGGATGACTTTGACGGCAACTTCGCGGCCAATGCCCGTCTGGATGGCGCGGTGGATGGCGCCGTGCGTCCCCTCGCCAATCTGCTCCTTCAACTCGTAGCCACGCACGCCCTGCATCTCAAATGTATCGAACCGTAAGTCGCCGGCGACTATCTTCTCATAGATCTCCGTCGTGCGCGCCGCGGGGGCCA
>JAICPS010000703.1 GCA_025929715.1 Anaerolineae bacterium
ACAACTGAATCACTTTGCTTCATTGCGCGGTTATCCCGGCTTCATACAGGAATTAGAGCGCGTCATTGGCGAGATGAAATCGGCCGAAATCGCGCCACAAGCATTCCTCGAAGCCCTGCGCCAGTTGGACGGCGCGCCGCGGCTCCGCGAGCTTGGCCAGATTTATGCCAGTTATCAGAATCATCTGCAAGAGAACGGGTTGACCGACGCACGTGGTATGGGCTGGCTGGCGCTGGAATTGCTAACCGAGCGCGCCCCTGATGTCGGGCGCGATTGGACGCTGTTGGTTCTCGACGGCTTTGCCAGCTTCACCCAGACACAGATCTCACTGCTCCAGGTCCTGCGCGAGCGCGTGCAAAGGGTCGTCATTACGCTGACCGGTGAGACTGGGCCAAAAACGCCGAGAATCGCCCACCGTCACCTTGCATGGACCTGCAAGATGCTCGAAGAGGCCTTCGGCGTGCAGGCAAGGGCGCTCCCCGGAGCCACACCGCCGGCAGTCTCGGGAATAGCGCAGCTTGAGGCCAATCTGTTTCATTCAGAAACAACTCACCGTCATAGTACGCAAGCGGTAAGCTTCGCAGCAGTTCCCGATCATGCGACTGAAGTCCGCGTCGCGATGCGCTGGCTCAAACAGCGCGTGGTCGAAGACAGTACTCCTCTACATGAGGTTGCGTTGGTCGCGCGCGACATGACACCCTATCGCCCATTTATTTTACAGATTGCAGAGGAGTTCGGCCTGCCCGTATTCATCGTCGACGGTCCCCCCTTAAAATCAAATCCCTGCATAGCAGCGCTGATGACCCTGTTGCGCGTTCTCCTGCCAGCCACTGGTGATGAAAAGGTCTATCGACCGGCGCTGCCGCGCCGCGCCTTACTCGCCAGCCTGCGGTCGCCTTATTTCGATTGGCATTTCCTCGAGCGGGGCGTCGATCCATCGCAACCCACCGGTTTAAGTCCCGACGACGTCGAACTGTTGGACGCCGTCGGACGCTGGGGCCGCGTTATCGCCGGGGCGGACCAGTGGTGGGAAATTCTGGAACGGCTTGCAGCCGCGCACAGCGGGGACATAGCAAAAGCCCACTATGATGCCGAAGTGGGCGAGTTGCCGGCCTATCTTCCGCGTGGAAGACTGGCGCTTGACCTGCAAGCGCGACTGAAGGCCGTGCTGCACTTCCTGGCGCCGCCACTGGGTCGAACCTCCTACACAGATTTCGTGCGGTGGCTGGAAGATCTCATCGGCCCCGACGTAGAGGATCACCCCGAACCACAGTCACAGGCTTCGCTCGACATGCTGACCTGCGTACGAATGGCCGAGGCATCAATTAGAGAGCGCGATGTCGCCGCCCTGAGAGCATTGAAAGATCTCCTTCGTGGGTTGATCTGGAAAGAACAATCCGGAATAGAAGGTAAACAGGTTGACTACACGGAATTCTATCAAGAACTTGCCGGCGCCGTCGAAGCCACCGGTTACCAGCCTGGGCTGTCCAATGAGCGAAATGCGATTCTTGTGTCCAACGTCATACAGGCGCGTGGCGTTCCCTTCCGGGCGCTTGCCGTGATGGGACTGGCCGAAGGCTTTTTCCCCGCAACGTTGCGTGAAGATCCCTTTTTGCTCGAAAGCGACCGGTTGACGCTCCGCACGCAGTATCACCTACCATTAGACTCGGCCATCGATAGTCACGAACAGGAGTACTTTTACGAAACGGTTACGCGTCCCTGGGAGCAGATGCTGCTTACGCGCCCTCGCCAAACGGACGAAGGCGCAACGTGGCAGCCTTCGTCATTCTGGACAGAGGTCGAGCGCCTGTCATCCGACCGTTCGCAGAACGACGAACATCGCTGGCTCGATTTCAGACCTGCAGCATCGGCCGCGGAACTGCTAGATGCACTGGCGCAAACTCGACATGGTTACCCCGCCTCTATTCTTGAGAAGGCCGACCTGGCGACGCGTTGGCGGCAACTCCAGGAAGCCGCGGCGATCTTCATCGCGCGCTGGTCAAAAGAAGCGTCACCATATGAGGGAATGCTGGGGGATCTTGCCGACCAGATGGCCGAGCGATTTGGGCAAGAATACGGTTGGAGCCCTTCGCGATTAGAAAGCTATCTGGCCTGTCCCATGCAATTCTTCCTCTCCAGTGTG
>JAICPS010000667.1 GCA_025929715.1 Anaerolineae bacterium
CGACAATCTTGCCCACCGAGTGCCGCGGATTTAGCGAAGCTGCCGAATCCTGGAAGATCATCTGCATCTTGGGCCGCAGCCGGCGCAGTGCATCCGATTCCAGCGCCGTCACTTCCACGTCTTCGTAATAGACCTTTCCCCCGGTCGGCGGCGCCAGGCGCAAAATTGCCCGGCCCGTCGTCGATTTGCCGCAGCCGCTCTCGCCCACCAGCCCCAACGTCTCACCCTTCCTGATATCAAACGAAATTCCGTCCACCGCCTTCACGGCGCCCACCTGCCGGCTGAAAAATAGCCCGGCGTGAATGGGGAAATGTATTTGTAGATTGTCTACCCGGATCAACGCGCCGTTGTCAGGCGTCATCTTCCAAAAATCTCCATTGGTCATTCGCAGTAACGACTTCAGTCGTTACTGCGAACGATTTGCCTCCGCACTCATATCATAAAAACAAGCCACCGCATGCTGCGGGCCAACCGACAGCAGCGCCGGGCGTTCCTGCCAGCAGCGCGCGAAAACATAACTGCAGCGGTCGGCAAACGGGCAACAGTTCAGCTCTTCAAGCAAGTCCGGCGGCGACCCCTCGATGCTGACTAACGGCCGCTCTTCTACTCCGTTCGTCTCCAGCAGCGAGGGCACAGCTCCCAGCAATCCGGCGGTATAAGGATGCTGCGGCCGATCGAATAACTGGTCCACCTGCGCGCACTCCACGATGGTGCCACCGTACATCACCGCCACACGATCCGCCAAACCCGCCACAACGCCCAGATCGTGGCTGATCCAGATCACGGCCATATCCAGCTCGCGTTGCAGCCGCCGCACCAGGTCCATGATCTGCGCCTGAACGGTCACATCCAGGGCCGTGGTCGGCTCGTCGGCGATGACCAGCTTTGGCCGGCAGGCCACCGCAATGGCGATCATCACCCGCTGTCGCATTCCGCCCGAGAACTCGTGTGGGTAGCTATCGTAGTGGCGGGCGGCGTCTGCTATGCCGACGTGGTTTAGCAGCTCTACCGTCCGTTTCCTGGCCTCGCCCTCGCCGAGTCCCAGGTGTTTCATGAGCGACTCGGCGATCTGCCGGCCGATATTCATCGTCGGATTCAGCGAGCTGATCGGATCCTGGAAGATAAAGCCAATGTGCTTGCCGCGAATCGCGCGCAGGGCAGGCCGGTCGAGAGCCAGCAGGTCCACCACGCCCTGCCCGTTCGTGGCGTCAAACAGGGCGCGGCCGCTTTCAATCTTCCCGGGCGGCTGCGGGATCAGACCCAGCAGCGACATCATCGTCACCGACTTGCCGGAACCGCTCTCGCCCACGATGCCCAGCACTTCGCCCGGCTCCAGTGAGAGGCTTACGCCGTTCACGGCATGAATTCTGCCTTCCGTCGTGTCAAAGTGGACTACCAGGTTCTCGACGCGCAATATATCGGCCATTGTCGTTGCGCTCATCCCTGCCCTCGGCGCAGGCGCGGGTCCAGCACGTCGCGCAGCCAGTCGCCGAACAGATTCATACCCAGCGCGGTGACGGCAATCGCCAGGCCTGGATAGACCGATAGCCACGGCAGCCCCGCCAGCAGTGATTCGCGGCCAATTGCCAGCAAATTACCCCAGCTTGGCACGTCCGGCGGCACGCTCAGGCCCAAAAAGCCCAGGCCCGCCTCGTAAAAAATCATCGCCGACATCTCGAACGTAGCCAGCGTCACCAGCGGGCCGATCAGGTTAGGCATAATGTGGTCAAAAAGGATGCGCGGCGTCGTCGCTCCCACCGCCAGCGCCGACTCCACGTAGCCCGACCTGCGAATGCGCAGCACTTCCCCGCGCGTGACGCGCGCAAATAGCGGTGAGGCCGTGATGCCAAACAATAAAATCACGTTCAGGAGGCTGCGCCCCAGTATCGCGGCGACGACGATGACCAGCACCAGGTAGGGCACCGAAAGCAGCAGGTTCACCAGCGCCATGATCGCGCTGTCCACCCGCCCACCCAGATAGCCCGCCAGCAGCCCGGCGACCATGCCGATGCTCGCCGCCAGCGCCGCGCCGAAAAAGCCCACAGTCACCGAGACGCGCGAACCGTAAATGATCCGGCTCAGCAAATCGCGCCCCAACTGGTCCGTACCGACGACGTGACTCCAATCGCCGCCCTCCTCCCAGGCTGGCGGCTGCTTGGTGCTGCGCAGGTTCTGGTCCAGCGGATCGTGTGGCGCGAGCTGCTCGGCAAAGATGGCCGAAAAGACCAGCAGCAGGATGATCAGCAGCCCGAACACCGCCGCCTTATCCCGCCACAAAAGCTGCGCCACATAACCCACGCGCCCCGCAAGCGTGGGCTCCTCAAACTCCTTCTGCAGCGTAACCTGGGTCACCTCAGCCATAGCG
>JAICPS010000731.1 GCA_025929715.1 Anaerolineae bacterium
CAGGAGGAAGCGGAGGCGCGCTACCTGAACAGCGCGATGGTGCAGCACCGCATCTCGCTGGCCTACACGGGACGGGATCCGGGATTGGCGCTGGAGAACAACCTGATCGGCTCGCCGGAGGTGGTGCTGGAGAAGCTGGACTGCCTGCGCCAATATGGCGCCGACCACCTCGCAGCGATCGGCTTTTGTGTCAATTCGCCGACGGAGTTTAGCGAGCAAGTTCACTTTTTTGCCGAAGAAGTGATGGAACCTTACCGCAGAGAACACGGAGGGCGCTCAGAAAAAAAGATTTCTCTGCACCCTCCGCGCGCTCCGCGAGCAATATCAGAGGAAATATGACCCAAAAAGAACCGATTACCAGCGATCAGGCTCCGGCGCCCGTGGGCCCTTTCTCACAGGCAATACTCAGCGGAGATTTTGTGTTTGTGTCAGGTCAGGTGGGGCTCGATCCTGCCAGCGGCGCGCTGGGCGACACGATTGAGGCGCAGACGCGGCAGACGCTGCAAAACGTCGGCGCGCTGCTGTCGCAGGCCGGCTGCAACTTTGGCGACGTGGTAAAAAGCTCCTGCTTTATCACCGACGCCGCCAACTTTGCCGCCTTTAACGCCGTCTACCGCGAGTTTTTCCCGCTGCCCTTCCCCGCGCGCTCAACGATTATCTGTGGGCTGGCTTTGGACGGGTTGCTGGTGGAGATTGACGTGATTGCCCGGCGGCCTGCGGCCGCGAGCGGTGGTTAGCCAGTCCAATTTACCGGAAACTCTCAGTTTCCGGGAAAATTAAGGAGATACTATGACACGCCCCTGGATGGAACTATTTTCCCCTGAAGAACAAGCAGTTTACGAGGCTTATCAGAGCGGGCTGCAGCAGCGCGTGCAGCCGTATGGGCAGCGGCCCGCGCTGCTGGTGATCGACGTGACCCGCGCTTTTTGTGGCGAACAAGGCCAGTCGTTGGCCGAGTCCCTAGCGGAATGGCCCACTTCCTGCGGCCCGGCCGCCTGGGAAGCTATGCCGCACATTGAGGCGTTGCTGGACGCCACCCGCCGGGCGGGATTGCCCGTCGTCTATACCACAGCCAGCCTGGCGCCGAGCTCTATTTCGGCGCGGTGGTCAAGATGCCCGCCGGTCGCCGGCCGGTCATTTCGCGACCCGGCGCCGTCGAGATTCCAGCGCAAATCGCGCCGGGAGATGGCGAGCTGGTGCTGCAAAAACCCAAAGCCAGCGCCTTCTTCGCCACCCCACTGGTCGCCCACCTGCAGCGCCTCGGCGTAGATTCTCTGCTGGTCTGCGGGACGACCACCTCCGGCTGCGTGCGCGCCACAGTAGTAGACGGCTTTTCCTGGGGCTACGCCACCTTCGTGGTGCAGGAAGCCGTGTTCGACCGCTCACGCCTGTCGCACGAGGTCAATCTCTTCGAGATGAACGTCAAGTACGCCGACGTCATCCCCATGCAAGAAGCGCTGGACTGGCTGGGACGCTGCGCGGCCGCGTCCAATCGTAGTGACGACGCCCGAACTTCGTTCGGACTCAGTCGTTCAACCGCCAAGCTGTCGCCGGCAGCCGCGGTTACCACGAACGAGACTAAAGACCTATTAGAGGAAGACGCATGAACGTCGGGCTCATCGGATACGGCACGATTGGACAGACCCTCGCGGAGGCCATCCGCAGCGGCGTCGCCGGCGACGTGACGCTCGTCGCCGTGCTGGACGTGTTCGACCCGTCGCCCTTTGACGGGGCGCCTGGCGACCCGGCCTATGGCACGGATATTGACGAATTTTTAGCGCAGGATATCGAGCTGGTCGTCGAAGCCGCCTCACAGGCCGTCCTCAAAAAGTTCGCGCGGCAGGTTCTGGCCGGCGGAAAGAACCTCATGGCCATGAGCGTGGGCGCCTTTGCAGC
>JAICPS010000029.1 GCA_025929715.1 Anaerolineae bacterium
GGAAACGACAGTTATACCGGGGTTTTCCTCATGGTGCCCGCGCCAAAGCTGCCAAAGATAGCTGACAATCTGCACAGCCCCGTGGCCACGGAATAGATAAACCTCGAGGACGCCGTCGTCCAGGCGCGCACGTGGATTAAGCAACACTTCGCCGCCTGCAAAACGGCGACAATTGGCCACCAGGACGAGCAAAAAGGTGCCCTCGTAAAGCTGGTCGTCGACCCGCACAACGGCCTCCATCGGGGGGAAGCGCGGTGCGATTGAAAGCGCTTCCGCGACGTAGCCAACAGGTCCCAGGCGCTTAGATAACTTGGAACGTGGTTCCATACGCTCGACGACGTAACTATCGACGCCTGTTCCAGTCCACAACAACCAATATTTCCCGCCTACAAAGCGGCCCATGTCCATGTGATGGACGCGACCCGAGGCCAATAGAGCGGCAGATTCAACGAGCGCGCGGTGGTCGATTAGATTAGGGCGGGGCATGCGCAGCTCTTTACCAAAAGAGTTGCCTGTGCCGGTTGGCAGAGGCCCCATGACAGTTTGGGTGTGAGCGAGACCGTTGGCTACCTCGCCCAGCGTCCCATCACCGCCGGCTGCCATCACCAGACGCTTTTCCGCCGCCGCCGCTTCGCGGGCCAGCGCAACTGCGTGTCCGGCATACTGCGTGGGCTGAACTTCTACCGTCCAATCCCGCGCCCTCCAAAAATCGGCGACCCGTTCAATGGCCCCGGCCATATCCGCCGGCCCGGCAAGCGGATTGTAAATGATCGTTGCGTTTTGGTTTGGTCTCACCGTCGGTGCCAATGCCGTGAATTATGTCCTTTGGGAAAGTGGCGCGATCATTATAATACTGCAAAGTTCAGGTCGCACATCAAGCCGATTTTGACAATGCCGCTCCTTTTCGTTAATATGTCGGCTTGTCTCGGGACCGGTGCGTCTCTTGATCATTGAATTTTCCCTTTACTGGCTCATAGTAAGCTGGCGAGAACAATAATGGATGGGATGAATAACGACGTGATGATTGCCGCCGAGAACCTTACCAAGGTTTACGGCGTGAATGTGGCGATAGATGACATTAGTTTTACGTGCAAGCGAGGTGAAATCGTAGGGTTTCTGGGCCCAAATGGCTCTGGTAAAACCACGACGATGCGCATTCTGACCGGCTATATGCCGCCGACCGCGGGCGCGGCGTATATCGCCGGTCATCACACCATCAATGACTCGATTGCTGCCCGGGAAAGGCTTGGCTACCTGCCCGAGACAGTGCCACTGTACCCGGAGATGACAGTTGAAGGCTACCTGGCCTTTATGGGGCGCGTGCGCCGCGTAGACAACCTTTGGGAACGCCTTGACGACGTGTTAGAAGCAGTCGATCTTCTGGATCGCGCCGAAAGTTATATCGGTTCACTTTCAAAGGGTATGCGGCAGCGCGTGGGCCTGGCACAGGCCATGATTCACGATCCAGACGTTTTAATCCTTGACGAACCGACCATTGGGCTCGATCCGCGTCAGGTCGTTGAGGTTCGCGAGCTGGTACAGGAATTAGGACAACGGCATACGATCTTACTTAGTACGCATATTCTCAGCGAAGTAGAGCAGATTTGCGACCGGGTGATCATGATTATTGACGGGCACATATGGGCGGATATGCCTCTCGCTCAGATCGTGGGCGAGAGCGATACGCGCCGGGTCTCGTTAAATCTGATCAATCCCACTCGCGACACCGCGCAGGTGCTGAGCAATCTTGCCGGTGTGAGCCACGTGCAGCAGGAGGGTGAGCGACGTTTTGCCGTCGCCTATGACGGTACAGAAGAAACGCGGTCGGCGGTCGCTGCAACAGCGGTCAATTCGGGATGGGGTCTACTCGACCTCAGCTCCGACCGGCCGACGCTGGAAGCCGTATTCCTGCAAAAGCTACGAGAAGCCGAGACTATGCGCCCGCTGGCCCAGGACGGGGAGCAAGCAGCAATCGAGGAGGAAGAGTAATGCGTAATGTATGGTTTGTGGCGCGGCGCGAGCTTGGGTCGATCTTCGTTCAGCCAATTGCCTATATCTTTGCCATCATGATGACCATTATCACGGGTCTGATTTTCTCTGCACAAATATCATTTCCCTCGTTGCAGGGCAGTGGTCCCCCACCCACGCTGATTCAAATATTGAATACCTTTAGCTTCCTGGCCATATTTGGGGTTCCCGCCATCACGATGCGGTTACTTTCCGAGGAACAGCAGACCGGGACTATCGAACTGCTCATGACCCTTCCCATTCGCGACATTGAGGTCGTCCTGGGCAAGTTCCTCGCGGCGTTTCTCTTCTATGCGGCCGTAACGGCCCTGACGCTGATCTACCCGATCGTTTTGTTGCGTTTTGGGAACCCCGACGTCGGTCCGATGATCAGCGGCTATCTGGGCGTGCTGCTCTGGGGAGCAAGTCTGCTTGGAATCGGCCTGCTGGCGTCGGCGATGTCCGAAAACCAGATCAACGCCTTCATGCTGGCCTTCGGCATTATCTTATTTCTTTACCTGACGACGATTCCCGCACAGCTTTTCGCAGTTAACCCGCCATTCAGCACCATTTTAGAGGAGTTGTCGCTGCAAAACCATTTGAACGGCTTCTTAAATGGGCTGATTAGCGCCAAAGACGTACTTTACTATCTCGCAGTCTGCGGAGTCTCGTTGTTTGCCGCAGCGCGTGTTCTCGAGAGCCGCCGTTGGCGGTGAAGCCAGATAAAGTGGTGACTAAAGTATTATGAACGTGACAGTTAATCGCAACGCTTATATTTTACCCTGGCTGGGCATCGCATTAATCGTAGCCGGCGCCATCGTTACCATCATTACGCGCCGCTTCGAGTTGCTGAATAATTTGCTGCTGGGAGCCGGAGCGGTGCTCCTGCTGATCTATGCCGTCATGCGCCCGGATGAGATCCGAGAGTTTATCGGCGGCCGTCAGGCCCGATACGGAACAAGCACAGTCCTTTCGATTATCTTCTTTGCCGCCATTGCAGGTCTCCTCTACTGGATGGCTTATCAGAATGAGGACTGGCGGGTGGACGTTACGGAGACCGGCGAATTTACGCCGCCGGAGGAAACCATAGAGCTGTTGGAATCGCTCGACGAGCCCGTCCACGTAATCGGTTTCTATACTGTGGATCTTGCGCAACAGCGCGAGCAGGCGCGCAGCATCCTTGAGAGCCTTGCTGCCAACAGCGATAGTCTGACTTACGAATTCCAGGACCCTGAAATCAACCCTTTACTGGCCGAACAGTACGAGCTGAACTTCAATGGCACGCTGGTCTTCATTACGAATCAAGATCAACCGGACGAAACGTTTTCCAGAGCCAACAGCCTTGCCGACCGGGACATTCACGTTGCGCTTCTCGAGGTTGCCAATCCTGTAGAGAAGAAACTTTACATCGTGACCGGCCATGGGGAACCTGCGATGGACAATTTCGGTCCCGAAGGGATCGGCACGACAATTGGTTTGCTTGAAGATCAAGGCTTCACAATCGAACCATTGAACTTGTTTACGACAGGCTCCGTACCCGACGACGCTACCGTCGTCGCCTTAATCGGGCCGCAGTCGCCTCTCGATCAGAGCGAGGTGGACGCCTTGCGCACCTACATTGAAAATGGCGGCGCCGCGTTCGTTGCCCGTGACGTGGTGGACAGTGAAGGCCGCTCCATTGCCGAGGATGACGGGCTCAATGGTTACTTGCGGGATGCCTGGGGTGTTACGCTGCGCAACGACGTGATTATTGACCAGGATCTGGCGCGGGCCGGACAGACCTTTGGCCTTGAATTTCTCGGCGCGGAGTACGGCACGAGTCCCATTATCACAACTGATTTGCAAGAGTTTGGCACTCGCTTTAGCCTGGCCCGTTCCATCGCCACGGAACCGCCGGAATCAGTCACGATAACCGAGTTAGTAAGCACAAGCGGCGACGCATGGGGCGAGACTGATATCACGACGCTTTCGGAGCAAGGGACTGCCGAACCCGGCGAGGCCGACGCACAAGGCAGCCTGATCATTGGCCTTAGCGCCGAGAGGGCAGAGGGTGAGGGGCGTATTGTCGTTTTTGGCGACGCGGACTTCGTCACTAACGCTAATCTCGTCTGGGGCGGGAACAGTATTCTTTTCGCTAACGCCCTAAACTGGCTGGCCAATGACGAGCTCACTATCGATCTCGCGCCGCGCGAGTCGATACAGCGCCAGGTAAACATCCCCGAACAACAGTTACGCATGTTGCGGTTCGTCAGCACCTGGTTCGGCCCCATCCTGATGGGCGTCATCGGCATCGTTGTCTGGCGGGCGCGGAGACAGCGGGTATGAGCTGGCGCACGACCGGTATCCTATTCATCGTTCTTGTCGTCGTTGGTGGGCTCGTCTACCTCCAGAGCCGGCAGAGCGAATCGGACACTGCAGAAGCCACTCCCGGCAGTCCAATCCCCGCGGGCGTTGCGATCTTTGAAGAGGTCCAGTTAGATAACGTCGTGCGCGTGGACATCGTTGCCAATCCTGACGAAGAAGTCTCATTCTCGCATGAGCCTGACGGCGCCTGGTTCATGACCGTGCCTACCGCCACCAACGTCATCAGCCAGACCGTTTCAAATTCGTTACTGGGGCTGATAAATACGAGCAGCAGACGCAGCCTCTCGCCGGACGAGAATCCGCTCGAAGCTTATGGTCTGGAGGATCCGGCACGCGAAATTACTGTTGCGGTGCAACGCGAAGATCAGGTCATCCGCTACAAGTTATTTGTGGGCAATGAAACACCAGCCGGAGACGCCTATTACGTGATCGAAGAAGGCGACCCCCGCGTGCACCTTATGACGAAGTCAACATTAGATGCCATCTTTACGCTGGCGACGGATCCTCCGTTGCCGGAATCACTCCCCACACCGGAGACCACGCTGCCAATTACGGTTACGGAACCGGTGACCGGCACGGCACCGATAACGTCGACGTTGACCCCAGCTCCCTGATGCCATGCTGACGCCCGGCACTTCAGAAAGTGCCGGGCACCTACGTTTGCGCGTGACCCACCATGAGTTATAATCTGGGAACGTCTTGCTCGGTAGCGCGACGTCGTCGGCGCGACGCCTGACTGGGCTTGCACAAACTTTACGGAGGTTGTTTGAAATGAGTTTAACCACGGATAGAAAGTCCGAACTTATCGAAAAGTACGCCCAACACGAGGGCGACACTGGTTCACCTGAAGTTCAAATCGCCATCTTCGACGAAAGGATTCGCCAGCTGCAGGATCACCTTCGCACGCATAAGCATGACGAAAGTTCGCGGCGCGGTCTGTTGAAGTTGGTCGGCAAGCGACGACGCTTGCTAGCCTATTTGCGACGGAAACATCCAGATCGCTACAGGACAATCCTGGCCGATCTTGGTCTTCGCCGCTAGGACAAAAGTCTGGTTGAAACGCGCGTAGCCGGTGGAATCGCTACGCGCTTGTTTTTAACGCTGGAGAACGGTTAGGCGGTACAGGGGTTTAGGTATTGGAGATTGCACAGTATGAGGCTTCAGAGCCATACTGTCCAGCTTCCAGTTCCTAATCCCCCCGTGACCTCCCCAGCAATTACGCAATTGAGCGTCCTGAGCACTCATGTTCAGCAAAACGTCCGGTTGCCGGCTTCTGCCGGTTAAAGGCGTTTATGCTGCAAGTGAAGTTTAGACGAACTGCTCATGATTGGGCGCTCCCGGATCACTCAATGGAGGATCATTAATAAATGTTAGAAGAAAAAAGCTTTACAACAACCGTAGGAACCAAGGAAGTTACATTCAAGACAGGTAGGCTGGCCGAACAGGCGGGCGGGGCCGTGACACTTCACATTGGCGACAGCCTGCTGCTGGCGACGGCAACGATGTCGCGCTCTGTGCGCGAAGGCCTCGACTTTTTCCCGCTTATGGTTGATTTTGAGGAGAAACTTTATGCTGCAGGGCGGATTCCCGGCGGCTTTTTCCGACGTGAAGGAAGGCCGTCCACCGATGCCGTCCTCATTGCCCGGCTCACCGACCGGCCCTTGCGCCCGCTCTTTCCCGACGGAATGCGCAATGAGGTGCAGGTGATCGTAACCGCCCTGTCATCAGACAGCGTCAATCACCTTGACATCATGACCGTCAACGCCGCCAGCGCAGCCGTCCATATCTCGGACATTCCGTGGAACGGCCCTATTGGAGCCGTGCGCATCGGTCTTATCGACGGTGAATTCGTCGTCGATCCGCTCATACCGGATATGGAGCAAAGTAAGCTCGACCTGCGCATTGCGGCATCACGCGACGCGATCATTATGGTCGAAGCCGCGGCCAACGAAGTGGACGAAGAAACACTGGTAGAAGCGCTTGAGTTCGGCCATAAGGCCGTGCAGCCCATCATCGAGCTTCAGGAAGAAATGCGCGCCGCTGTGGGCAAGGAAAAGCGCGCGATCGAAATGGTGCAACCGGATGAAGCGTTGGCCGAGCGCGTTCACGCACTGCTAGGCGACCGCGTGCGGGAGATCATCCTGGAGTACGGCGAGCGAGAAGAACGCGACGACGCCCTTGACAATCTCCGCGAGGAAATTGTCGCACAACTGTCGCAGGGAGAAGAAATCGTCGACACCAAGGGCGTTAACGAAATTATTCAGAAGGATCTAAAGCAGGTCGTGCGCAGCCGTATTCTAGACGAAGGCGTTCGCCCGGACGGTCGCAGCCACGACCAGATCCGCGAGTTGTCGTCTGACGTTGGCATCAGCCCGCGGGCTCACGGCTCGGGTCTGTTCCGCCGCGGTCGCACGCAAGTGCTCTCCATCGCCACATTGGGCACGCCGCGTGAAGCGCAGAAGCTGGATAATCTTTATCCGGAAGAGTCCCGCCGCTTCATGCACCATTACAACTTCCCACCCTTTTCCACAGGCGAGACCTGGTTCTTGCGCGGGCCAAAGCGCCGCGAGATTGGACACGGCAAACTCGCCGAAGCGGCGGTAAAGCCAATGATTCCGAGTGAAGAAGAGTTTCCCTACACGATTCGCGTCGTTTCCGAGGTGCTTTCCTCGAATGGCAGCACCAGCCAGGCAAGCGTTTGTGCCACCAGCCTGGCGCTGATGGACGCCGGTGTGCCGATCAAGAGTCCGGTGGCAGGCGTGGCTATGGGCATGGTCAAGGAAGGCGAAAAGTACGCGGTTCTCTCTGATATCCAGGGGATGGAAGATCATTTCGGCGACATGGATTTTAAGGTTGCCGGGACGCACATGGGCGTTACGGCCCTTCAAATGGACATCAAAATCCAGGGTATCTCACGTGAAGTCATGGCCGAGGCGCTGCACCAGGCTCGGGAAGGGCGGCTCCAAATTCTGGAGAGCATGGACCAGACCATGAGCCGGCCGCGCGAGGGGCTCAGCAAATGGGCGCCGCGCATGGAAGCCGTGAAGATCGATCCCGACCAGATCGGCGCCATTATCGGTAAGGGCGGCAGCACCATTCGCTCTTTGGAAGAAGAATTCGAAGTATCTATCGACATTCAGGAAGACGGCACCGTCTTTGTGGCCGGCGTCGACGGCGACAAGACCGACGCGGCGCTGGAGCGCATTCGCACAATCGCGGCGGGCCCTGAATTGGGCGAGGTCTACCTTGGCAAGGTCGTGCGCGTCGTCGATTTCGGCTGCTTCGTCGAGCTGATACCGGGTACAGACGGGCTGGTCCACATATCGCAGCTTTCCACGGAGCGCGTTGAGAAGGTGGAAGATGCCGTTAAAGTTGGGGACGAGATTATGGTGATGGTCACCGACGTCGACAAGAACACAGATAAAGTTCGCCTTTCGCGCCAGGCCGTTCTTGAGGGCTGGACTCTCGACGAAGCGCGCGCCAAAGACAGCGCAATCAACGGCAGCAGAGGTGGCCGGCGCGGTGGAGGCAATCGTGGGCGACGCTAATCGCCGACGCGGTGTGAGGTGACACTGTGATGTAGGGGCGTTTCGCGAAACGCCCGTAAAAGCGATGCCCCGGCAACCATTTGCCGGGGCTTTTCTTTACGTCGGCGCACGAATGGGTACAATTGGCCGCCAACCTGAGGGAGGTTATTATGGAATACCCCGCTTCACATTTCGCCGAGACGAGTCGCATCCTGGTAGACGTGGCCATGGGCCGCAGCCCTGCGGACATAGTCATTCGAAACGGGCGTTGGGTCTGTGTACAGTCGGGCGAAATCATTCCCCACACTGACATCGCGGTCAAAGGCCAACGTATTGCCTACGTCGGTCCTGATGCTTCCCACACGATTGGTGGCGATACGACCGTGATCGACGCCGGCGACCGTTTCATGACACCCGGTCTGCTGGACGGTCACATGCATGTCGAATCGGGCATGATCACGGTCACTGAATTTGTGCGCGCCGTTGCCCGCCGGGGCACGACGGGAATGTTTATCGATCCGCATGAGATCGCCAATGTTTTTGGGCTTGACGGCGTGCGGCTGATGGTGGACGAGGCAGCGGCGCAGCCGATTCACGTCTGGGTGCAGATGCCGTCATGCGTTCCTTCCGCCCCCGGCCTGGAGACGCCAGGCGCGGCAATCGGGCCTGACGAAGTTGCCGAGGCCATGACCTGGGACGGCGTTATCGGGCTCGGAGAGATGATGAACTTTCCTGGCGTCTTTCTCGGCGATGAGAAAATGCACGCCGAGATGGCGGAAACGCGCAAAGCTGGAAAAGTGATCGGCGGCCATTATGCGTCGCTAAACCTTGACCTTCCCTTCCACGGCTACGTAGCGGGTGGACCGCAGGACGATCATGAGGGCACGCGCCTGGAGGACGCCGTCGCGCGCGTACGTCAGGGCATGAAAGCGATGTTGCGCCTCGGTTCGGCATGGTTTGACGTTGCCAGCCAGATACGCGCGGTTACCGAGTTGGGCCTCGATCCACGTAACTTTATCTTGTGCACGGACGATTCCCATTCGGGAACATTGGTCCATGAAGGGCACATGGACCGCGTCCTGCGACATGCGATCGCCGAGGGCGTCGAACCTGGCATCGCCGTGCAAATGATGACCGTCAATACAGCAGAGCACTTTGGCCTATCGCGAGAGGTGGGCATGATTGCCCCGGGACGATATGCCGACATCGTCTTGACCGCTAGCCTTGCCGAATTTTCGGCAGACGTGGTCATCGCAATGGGAAAAGTTGTCGCCCGCGACGGTCAGCTGCTAGAGGAGCTTCCTGTCTTCACGTACCCTGACTGGGCCACCAGGTCGGTCCAGGTCGGTCGCCAACTTACCGCGGCTGACTTCCGCCTTAATGTCATAGACGGCGATATCGGAGCCAACGATAACGCCGGCGGTAGATCGGTGACCGCCAACGTGATTGGCGTCATCGAGAACCAGGCGCCGACCCGCCACTTGCGTCTCGAGGTTGCAGTCGAGAATGGCGAAATTCAACCGGACACGGCCACCGCTATAGCGAAGATTGCGTTAGTCGAACGCCATCGGGGCACCGGGGAAGTTCAGGTGGGGCTCGTGCACGGATTCGGTTTCGACACGTCCTGCGCGGTCGGCACCACTGTGGCTCACGATAGCCACCACATGATTATTGTCGGCACCGACGAACAAGATATGGCCATTGCCGCCAACGAGCTGGCCCGTGTAAATGGGGGACAGATTGTCGTGCGCAACGGCCAGGTTCTAGGCCTGGTAGAGTTGCCTATTGCCGGTCTGATGTCCAACGAGAGGGCGGAAAGGGTTGCGGAAAAAACGGCGACGGTGCTCCAGGGCTTTCGGGATTGTGGCTGCCGCCTTAATAACGCCAATATGCAGCTGAGCCTCCTCGCGCTGGTTGTTATCCCGGATCTGCGTATATCCGATAAGGGCTTGGTCGACGTGAACCAGTTCGAGCTGGTACCGGTTATCGCTTAACTTTTACCTCGTGGCGCCGGGCATTCGACTCCTGCCCACGCCCAACAGTCTCTCCCACTTCGTTCATTTTTGAATCCTCATACGACTGAAGTGACCGACACAATCAAAGTGCCGGTCACTGTCGCGTTGATCTAGGCCTTTAGTACCATTCCGACCCCTCTCCGTAACGTATTGGTTCCCCTATCCGTTCTGTATGTTAGCAAGCGTGTCGTTTCGTAAGTGAAAACGCCGATTGATCGCGACTTTTTGGGCCCCTTGTGCGTTTTGCAATGTGAAGTGGATCCGCAATCCGAGTGGAAGTGCCTATGCCAGAACTGATCAGCAACAGCACAATCGCGCAGGCAAAAGCTGGGGACGATTCGGCGCTTACGGCAATTTACCAGCTTTACCAGCCAAAAGTGCAGCGTTTTCTCTACTATCGCGTCGGCGACCGGTGCGTCGCCGAAGACCTGACTACCGAGGTGTTTCTAAGAGTGATCGAGAATTTACCCCAATACCGGATTCAACAGGCGCCTATCCAGGCCTGGATATTCCAGATTGCGCGGAACCTGGCGGTGGATCACTTCCGGCGCCAAAAGGTTCGCAACAACGTGGAGTTGGATATTTCAATTCCGACAAATGGGGATGGCCCTGACACTTTTGCGGCTCGAAGTATGGTTAGTGATGAGCTACGGAGCGCCGTGGACCAGCTTACGGAAAGCCAGGCTGATGTCATCGTGCTTCGATTTATTTCCGGTTTGACCATCGCCGAAACGGCCAAGACGCTCGAAAAGAGCGAAAGCGCCATAAAGTCTCTCCAGTCGAGAGGACTGGAGGCGCTTCACCGAGTTCTATCAAACCGCGAGGTGGCTTATGAACGAATTACGTGACACACTCCAAGAATCTGACACTCTTCAAGAATATCTGGAAGTACTTGAGGGAGGCGCTGCACTTGAAGAGCTTCTCGACGAGTTCCCTGAGGAACATATCGAACTGGCAGCGCTGGTCTCGATCGCGCATGCACTGCGCCAGGCTCCCGAGCCGCCGTATGACGCCGCCGCTGCCGTGGTCCGTGACAACACCATCCGCGCGGCTATCAGCATGCGCGCTGCAGGGAGCCACGAGCCTCAAGTCGAGTCACGGTGGAACTGGTTGGGGTGGCGCAAATGGCCGTTGCCAACGCTTCGCATCCTACCACGACTACAGTTTTCGGGCGGAATGGTCGTTGCGCTGGTCGCCCTCGTCGCGCTCTGGGCTCTTTTCTTCCGAGGATACGCTTCGGATATCGCGCACGCAGCGACGCTTGAAGACAGCGCGGGTCAGGTTGAGATCGCTAGCGTGGAGGGCGGCGCATGGCAGACGTTTGCCGCCGGTGAACGCGTTACCGCGGGTCAGCGCATTCGCACCGGCTTTTCTTCCACGGCAACGCTTGTTTTCTCAGACGGCAGCGAGCTGTACTTAGGGCCAGAGTCGGATGTCTCGATCGTCGTATTGGAAGCGGTGGGCGACTCACTGAACGTCAAAATCATGCAGAACAGTGGTAAGACGGCGCACGATGTCGTTCCCCTGGCAGGAGACGACGCTGCGTACGTGGTGCAGACACCAGGAGGTATGGCGACTGTGCAGGGCACGTCGTTCAGCGTTAGCGTCGACGAAGTCGGACAAACCGAGTTTGCGGTCAACGAGGGAGAGGTGACGGTTGCTTCCGCGGGAGAGTCGGTTGTGCTGGAAGATGGAGAAACCACCTCGGTTGACGCTGGCGCGCCGCCTGCTCAGCCCGAACAACCACCGCGGCCCAGCCTCTCGTTCGAACCTGACGAGATAGAAGCATCTGGTTGCCAGAGCAGCTTCACGTTTACCGGCACACTTCGGAACGACGGTTCGGAGCCGAAAGATATCGCCGAGGACGTCGCGCTCGCCTACAGCGTCGTGAGTGACGAAAATCTGATTGACAGCATTTCGGTCGCTCCCTCGTCCTGGGACAGCATCGCTCCGGGTGAATCTGTCTCGTTCGACGTAAACCTGACCCTGGTCAGTGGCTGGGAAACGGCGCCGGACGGCACGGAAGTGAAGGTTCGCGTCTTCGTCGGCAATGAGAGCAACTGGCCGGACCATCATCGCACGCGCCTGACGGTTACGGGCGTTCTAACGTGTGAAGAGGATGGCACGCCAACGCCCACCATCACGCCGACGGCTACCCTCACCGTCACCGCCACACCAAGTCCAACCCCAACGCCGGGTCCGTCGCCGACGCCTGGGACAACGGACTGCACTGGCGCCAATCCGCACCCGCAAGGGACACGGCTTGCCGCACGCTACGGCGTCCCTTATGAAGAGATAATGACCTGGTTCTGCGCCGGTTTCGGCTTCGGCGAAATTGATATCGCCTACGGACTGGCTGAAGATACAGGAATACCTGTCGGTGACATCTTCGACATGCGCACCTCGGGGATGGGATGGGGCCAAATCCGACAGGAACTGGGTGATTTGCCAGGCGGCCCCCCAGACAACGCTGGGCCGCCAGATCACGCAGGCCCCCCTGATCATGCAGGACCGCCCGATCACGCTGGGCCACCGGACCACGCCGGACCCCCGGACAATGCGGGGCCGCCAGGGAACGGGGGCCCGCCGGGCAATGGTGGACCACCAGGCAATGGCGGACCCCCCGGCAACGCCGGACCGTCCAACTGATGATCCGAGAACAACAACAGGGCAATCACTAGACGAGGATCATCCCTAAGGCCTGGCCCACGAGCAAAGGGACTACTCCCGCGAACGGAGTAGTCCCTTAGGTCATTAGATATAGCGCTAACCGCGCTCGCTTGATTGAATGCACCGGCGGGCTCATCCGAGGCGTGCAAACGCACGCACGGGAAATGAACCCAGGCCTTTGACCTTTACAGGTACAGCGTAAAAGTAGAACGGGCCGTCCCGGAGTTGATCCAGGCCACAAAGATGCTCCACTATCGGAATTTCCGCCCCCAGAAGCGCTGTGTGGACCGGCCGGGAGCCATCGCCGGTATCGTCAATATTCAGCGAATCTATGCCTACCAGCGCGGCGCCCTCGTCTACAAGGTGTTCTGCCGCGTCGGCCGTCAGAAACGGGTGTCCTTCGAAGTAGGCATCCGTACGCCAGTGTATATCCCAACCAGTTTCGACGAGGATTGCCCTGCCCCTTAGCGGCAGTCCCACAAAGTAGTCCGGCCCAATGGCGGGCTCGGTTCGCTTTCGAGCGCGCACAAGGACACCAGGCAGATTCGCCAGAACGGGTAGCCTGACCTGGGACAGATCCTTGCCGTTGGCATAACGATGGAAGGGCACGTCCAGATATGTACCTGTATTAGCGACCATCTCGATCTTTCCGATCTGGAATTCGGTTCCAGCCGCATAATGTGCGCGAGACGCTTCCCGACTTAAGTAGTCGCAAATAATAGGCGCCGGTAGCCCTTCATAAGTGATCATTCCATCTTCGACAGTATGGCTGAGGTCAATCAACTTGTCCATGTAACCTTCCCTGTCCGTTCTCACCCACTTAATTGTGTTGAACACATGAGAAAATATCGGCGGGCGCCCTACCCTCTCGACTGAAAATGCTCGCGATTCCGCCATTATAGACGATTGTATTTATTGACCATACGTTTTGCCTGCACTAAACTGGCGCGCATGCAACCCAAGTACGCCCCGACTCCTGCCCGTAGGATTCTGATATGTCGCAAATAACCCTTCAAATTGCCGTAGTGCTGGTGCTAATCTTGGTTAACGGCCTTTTTGCAATGTCTGAGATGGCCATCGTCTCTTCGCGACGGGTTCGCTTGGAACGCATGGCACGAGAAGGCAATCGTGGCGCGCGCGCAGCTCTGGACCTGGCGGACACGCCGAACCGCTTTCTATCTACTGTGCAGGTAGGAATCACGCTTGTCGGTATCTTTGCCGGCGCCTTTGGCGGCGCGACTATCGCCGGTTCGCTGGCAAGCTTCTTGGGACAGGTTCCTGAGTTAGAGCCATACGCCAACGCCGTCAGCCTGACCCTGGTCGTCGGGACGATTACCTTTCTCTCGGTTCTTATTGGCGAGCTCGTACCCAAGCGCATCGCACTACAACGCGCTGAACGTATTTCCGCCGTAGTTGCCGGTCCTATGCGCGGGCTCTCCGTGTTGGCGACGCCAATAGTGCGCCTGTTGAGCATTTCAACTGAAGTCGTCTTGAAATTACTGGGTATTGAAGCGCAACCCGAGTCAGCCGTCACAGAGGAAGAAATCAAGGTGCTTTTGGAGCAAGGCGCCCAGGCCGGAATTATCGAAGAGGTAGAGCGGGATATGGTCGAAAGCATTTTCCGGTTGGACGACCGCCCACTGGAAGCCATGATGACACCGAGGCCCGAGATCGTTTGGCTGGACGTCAATGCGCCACTGGAAGAAAATCAACGAATTATGGAGGAATCGAACTTTTCACGATTCCCGGTATGTGATGGCGATTTGGATCACGTCGTCGGCATCGTCGACGCCAAAGACCTCCTCTCAGATTGTCTTATAGACGGACCGATGGACATCGCGGCCATCATGCGCCGGCCCCTTTTTGTCCCGGAGACCGTGCATGCCCTGCGGGCACTGGAAAGATTTAAACAGAGCGGTATTCACATGGCATTGCTTATCGATGAATATGGTGGGATCGAGGGCGTCGTAACGCTGTTTGACATCTTAGAAGCGATTGTGGGGGACATTCCAACATTGGAAGAAATTGCCGATCCACCGGTAGTGCAGCGTGACGACGGTTCCTGGCTGGTAGATGGGCTTTTGCCCATCGACGAATTGATGAGGCTTTTTGAGTTTGAAAGCTTGCCGTCAGAGGGCAGCTACCAGACGCTGGGCGGCTTTATGGTGCTGATGATAGGCGGCATTCCAACTACCGGAGATTATTTTATATGGAATGCCCTGCGCTTTGAAATCGCGGATATGGACGGGAATCGCGTGGACAAGGTTCTAATCGCGAAAGAGTCCACCGACGAATAGGCCCTGAACTGGCTCTGACAGCCGCCAGGATACCCGCGCTACCAAGGTAAGAAGTATGAGCTGGAGTACCCGCAGCTGGAGGCCGGCGACCCGCCGCGATGGACCGCTCGTCATCCTTGCGGCGTTCTTCCTTGCGCCGGCGTTCTTTTTTCTGGTAGGCTGGTATGCCGACTATATTATGGGCGTTACATCGGCGGTCGTCGTTCCCATTACCGCGGCGGCAACGCTGCTCCTGCCGGCGCTCTTTTGCTATCGCCTCGCGGGCCGCGCCGGACGGCGGCGCGCCTTATGGGCGATTCTCGTGCTGGCGGGCTCGCTGCTGTCATTGTGGCTGCCCATCCGCTATCTGGTGCTCGGAGGGCCGTTGCCCCCGGCAGCCTACGGCGTGCTTCCGGCGGCGTTTAGGCAGACGATCGCGGCGACGCTGGTTTCGCTGATTCCCTTGCTAATGGGTATGATCCCTGTGGTGGTCTACGGCTTGGCCATTGGCATCGAGCGTCCCCTAGCCGGCATTCCCCCGCGGGCCTCCGTCCTCGTTGCCGCCCTGGCCGGTATCCTGGTTTGGGCCGCAACGTTGTTTATTTCTCTCCTGAATCCGGTGCGGCCGCCGCTGATCCCGGTCGGCGCCGAGACAGCGATAACGGCTCGCGTTTCGCCGCCCCCAACGCTACCTGGTGAAATCGTGCCGCTTACCTGGGCGTCACTCTTGTGGAGATTACATGACGGGGTGCCTCCGGGAGCCACACACATTTCAGCAGGAGATGGCGACCTGGAGCTTATGCTCACGCTGCCCGTCGTCGCGCAATCGCAGGCAATTCTGGGAATCCTCGTAGGACCGGGCATGGTCGAGCTGGTGAATTCTGGCGACGACCCACCGGGCGCCGGGAGCGAAGTTTCGACCACATTACGCCCACTCCCAGGAGCGGAAGAGGCGTTCGAAACTGTTCTGTCGAGCGGGGATCTAATGACAGAAGCACATTGGTCGGGCACCGCCGTCGGCGTAGTGAGCCTGGAAACCGAAAACGACGCGCCCGTTATGACCTTGACACTAAGCGACGAAGGGCGCCGTAGGCTGGAGCGCTTTTCGGAGGATAATCAGGGGGCGTTTCTCTCGCTCGTGCTAGACAATGTCGTCCTGCTCTCCTTTCCAACTCGTGGATCCATTGAGGATGGAACTCTGGTCGTTCGGCGGCTAGATCCTGAAATCGCGCCTGCTGTGACTGCTATTCTACGTTACGGTCCGCTTCCTCTTGTCCCCGAGATCGAGATGGATCGTTAGCCGGGCGCATGAGTTGGTATGCGGTGTTTCCCGCTGCCAGCCCAAAAAGAATCGCCGTCTGCCAGTTTCCGGTGAGCCACAAGGTCGTGTCGAACTGATTGACTACCAGCACGACCAGCCAGGGGCTAACCCCGGCTGCAGCGCGCGCATAATCTCCCTGGCGGTAAAGCTTCCACAAAGCCCACGTCGGGGCCAGTAGCAGTATGAGTACCAGGGCCAGGCCGGGTAAGCCTAATTCGGCAGAAGCCAGAAGCAGCACGTTGTGAACTCGTTCGGCATCGGCTCCAATTTGCGAGGCTGCCTCCATGTTGCGACCCAATCCCACGCCGAGCCAAGGATCTTGCCTCGTCAACTGGAGCGCCAGCTGGGCGTCGTAGAGCCGCTGGGTGATGGAGCGCGCCTCTACAGGCTGCTGTAAGTTGACAACGCGGCTCAAAACCAGATCACCGTACACAAGAAAGACAAGCGCCAGCAGTAACCCGCCGGGTATGAGCCACCACAACGCCCTGCGGCCGGCAAGTGCGAAGCGGTGACGCTTGATAATGAGCCAGGCTACAAGGCCCAGGGCACACCCTAGCCAGGCAGACCTTGAAAAGCTGAAGAACAGGCCCGCGAGCCCCAGGGCAAAGACCGGGAGCACGTAACCTTGTTTGGCGCACAACCTTTTCCGGTCACTGCTTAGCAGGAGCATCAGGCTAAGCGCCAGCAATGCACCCAGTAGATTTGGGTGGGCCGTGAGACCATAAGCCCGCAACCACGGCTCGCCGCGAGCGCTAAGTACCGTGACGCCCTCGAACGCGGGATTCAGCGGCAGCTCACCCATCAAGGTCAGACCAAGGTCGCGCTGCAACAGGAATTGCAGGCAGCCCACCGTGCTCTGCACCACGATGACCGTGGCGAGGATCGGCACCAGCGGCGGACGCAGATTTACATAATACAGATATATTAGCCATACGAAGGCGAGGTCACCAGCATAAATGAATAGCAACCGTACAGGTGCGCCTTCTAGCCTGAATAGAGCCCACAAACTGAACAAGAAAAGGGGATAGGTGATGGATGAAGCGCCCCAGCGCCATGTTCGCCGTTTCGTCTGTAACGCCACCCAGGACAGGACAAAAAGCACGGGCAACAAATTGAGGGCCCCTAGCTGCACCGGGCCGCCAGCTAACTCCTCAAACGTCCAAAGCGGCCACCAGCTGAACGGTCCGTAACGCCAGGATGGCGTAGTCAGGCTGGTTACAATGAGCAGCCCGAAGAGGAGATGGGTTAGCGCGACGTTATTCTTCACAGTCTGGGCCATCTTGGCAGCATGTTCGCCTAGCTTACTGCAAAAGATAGGGCTGAACCAGCGCCTTTATGTGGGTTTCACCCCATTGCACTCTTGTCCGCTTTCGGTATTATGGATAAGAAGAGTACAAGTATTGGTATTTGTACCTTACTGAAATGGAGGGGGTAGAGCAGACTTACGGAGGTGACTCTGATGAGTAACAACATCGATTTACATGACCGGGGCGAATATGAAGAGTATGTCGCCGAAGACGAAATGTTGGACGGTGGACGACGTGAAGAAGTACGCGTAATCCGTGACACGGACAGCGTGCGCACAGAGCGTTTTGTAGAAAACGTGGGCGTAGAGCGGCGAGCCACCATGGACAAGCTGACAGGGCTGATTTGGCTCATGGGCGGCCTGCTGGAAGCGCTGATTGGTCTGCGCTTTTTGCTGAAGCTCATCGCAGCCAACCCGAATACACCCTTTGTAAACTTCATCTACGCGCTCTCCGATGTCTTCTTGTGGCCATTTGCCGGGTTGACGGCTACACCGTCAGCCAATGGTATGGTCCTTGAAATTAGCTCGCTTGTAGCCATGATTGTCTACGCTGTGCTTACCTGGGGCGCTGTCCGCTTACTGTGGTTGCTTTTTAGTCCTACTGAGTCGGGGCACGTTTCTATACATCGCCGTGAAGAATTTTAACCTGCGACCTAGAAGCAACTGATCAGCTTAATCAATGTCCCTTCCTCCAGGCGCCCGGCAGTACTCGACTGCCGGGCGCTGTTTTTTAATTTGCATCGAATGGTTGCCCCGAACAGGACGAATGTCCCATTGAGTCGACAAGCGCGACCGTATACTATAGAGATTGTCCAACTGCAGTAGCGAGCAGAAAAACTTTTCCTCCATCCTCCTGTTCTTCATTGCTCGCATAAAGGGCCGTCTGTGTGGGGCAGACGGCTCTTTGTTTTCTCACAGGCAAGGCCCGGTTCATCCCTGTTGTTGCCTAGTATAGACCCTCCTCCCTAAGGTTAGTCCAGGGTTAGAAATCGTTGAAACGTCAACGATCTTGTCGTATACTTCGTCTGCGTTCGATTGGCGGGCGCAAGGGAAGTTTCCCCTCCCCTAACTGGCACGAGAGAAACGCGACTGGAACCGCCAACGGACGAAGGGTAATGTCACTACCCCTCTTTCCTTGCGCGACATTGTCCGAACACCGCTCTTATCAACGTTGAGCTTACACTGCTGAACGATATGAACGGGACATCAAAATAAAAAAGGGCCGTCTACCCTCCTGGACGGCCCTTTTTTGTTGCTAGATGCGGACGACCGACAGCTGACTTCCGTCAGGCGCAGGGAATTTAATTCTGATAAGATTGGCATTGGCGCATATTTGAGCGCGCCACCATACGAGGAGAACGTGATGGATTTGGTCGCGAAGCTAAAAAGCAATCTTCCCTGGTTCCTCCGTCGTGAAAAGCAGTGCGAGCATGTTTCACTGATCCAGCCGGTTGAGCCTGACATGGCGGGGTGCGAAGAGTGCCTGCAAAGCGGCGACAGCTGGGTGCACTTACGCGTATGCCTCGTCTGCGGGCACGTCGGTTGCTGCGACAATTCTAAGAACAAGCACGCAACCAAACACTTCCGCGCCACCGGGCACCCCGTGATCCAGTCGGGAGAAGCCGGCGAAGATTGGATCTGGTGTTATGAAGACAAGATCACGATGCCGGGAACTGTTGCGCATTGAGACCAGCGAAAACGTCGAGCTGCGCCTCAATACAGAGGTTGTTGACGGCGAGGGAGATTACCGGCTTCAGCGAGTAGTATTGAAAGACAGAGATACCGGGGGGACCAAAACCGTAGATGCTGCCGGTCTGTTCGTACTCATCGGTGCTCAACCGCACACGGACTGGCTGCCGTCGGAAATAGAACGTGTGGGCCCGGGCTACATCGTTACCGGCCAGGATTTAATGCAAGACGGCCAAGCTCCAGCCCACTGGCCGCTCTCCCGCGCGCCGCTTCTGCTCGAAACCAGCATGCCGCGCGTCTTCGCCTGTGGCGACGTTCGCCATCGCTCGGTCAAGCGCGTCGCGTCCGCAGTCGGCGAAGGATCCATTACCGTCCAGCTAATTCACCAGGTACTGAGTGAATAACGACCTACACATCCAGATTGCGCACCTCGCTGGCGTGTGTGGTTATGAAACGGCGTCGTGGAGCTACCTCAGCGCCCATGAGCATGTCAAAGGTGCGGTCTGACTGCATCGCGTCTTCGATCGTCACCTGCAGCAGCGTGCGCTCGTTGGGATCCATGGTCGTCTCCCATAGCTGTTCAGGGTTCATCTCCCCCAAACCCTTATAACGTTGCAGGTCAACCTTCTTACCGTCCAGGCTGCGAAGCAGTTTTCTCGTTTCTTCTTCCGTATAGGTATAATTCAGCTCTTTGCCCGCCTTGATACGGTAGAGGGGCGGTTGCGCGATGTATAGGTGCCCGCTTTCGATTAATGGCGCCATGTAACGGAAGAAAAAGGTCAGTAGCAACGTGCGTATGTGGCTGCCATCTACGTCGGCGTCGGTCATGATAATGATGTGATGGTAGCGCAGATTCCCCAGGTCAAATGATTCGCCTACACCAACACCAAGCGCGGAAATCAACGTCTTAACTTCGTTGTTGGCCAGGATACGGTCAAGGCGGGCGCGCTCTGTGTTCAGAATCTTACCGCGCAGCGGCAGAATGGCCTGGAAATGGCGGTCGCGACCCTGTTTGGCCGAGCCGCCGGCCGAATCACCCTCGACGATATAAAGCTCGCATCGCGCCGGATCACGTTCCGAACAGTCAGCCAGCTTACCCGGCAGGGTCAAGCTCTCCAGCGCGCTCTTACGCATCACCAGCTCTCGAGCCTTACGCGCCGCATGGCGGGCGCGGGAAGAGGTGAGGCAGCGATCGATAATCTTGCGCGCTTCGCGAGGATTTTCTTCCAGGTACATGGCCAGCGCGTCGGCGGCGATCGTTTGTACGATGCCCGCCACCTCGTTATTCATCAGCTTGACCTTGGTCTGGCTCTCGAATTGCGGGTCGGGATGCTTGATGCTGACGACGGCCGTTACGCCTTCCCGAGTGTCGTCACTGGTAAAGTTGGCGTCCTTTTCCTTGAGGAAGTTATTGTCACGGGCGTACTTGTTGATCACGCGCGTCAGCGCGGTGCGGAGGCCGGTGAGATGCGTGCCGCCGTCGGGCGTGTTAATGGTGTTGGCAAACGCGTATTCTGACGTCGCCACGCTATCGGTATATTGGATGGCGACCTCTACATCTATGTTATCAATTTCCTTTTGAGCATAGATTGGGTCGTGTAAGGTATTGCGATTGCGATTGACGTAACGTACGAACGTGCGCAGACCGCCCTCGAAGAAAAAGCTCATCTCGCGGTTGACTTCCGGTCGCTCGTCACGTACCGTGATGAAGACGCCACGCGTGACGAAGGCCAGCTCCCGAAAACGGTTGACCAGCGACTCAAAACGATAATCTAGTTCTTCTTCGGTGAAGATGGTGCGATCGAACAGGAAGGTTGTGCGCGTACCCGTATCTTCGCCGCTTTTCAAGTCGCGTACGCGCTGCACCGGCGTCATGGGCAGCCCTCGCTCGTAGCGCTGTTCCCAAACCGCACCGTCGCGGCGCACGTTGACCACCATCCATTCAGAGACCGCGTTTACCGCGGCGGCGCCCACACCGTGAAGACCACCAGACACCTTATAGACCGAGGAATCGAACTTTCCGCCGGAGTGCAGCGTCGTGTGCACCAGTTCCAGCGCCGATACCCTCTCCGTGGGATGTTCGTCCACGGGAATTCCAACGCCATTATCTTCGATCGTCACGCTGGAATCGTCGTGAATGGTGATCTCCACGCGATCACAACGACCTGCCAGCGCCTCATCCACGGAGTTATCGACAATTTCGTGAAC
>JAICPS010000280.1 GCA_025929715.1 Anaerolineae bacterium
AGGCCAGGGCTGCATCGGCGCGCGGAAATCGGTCATGGTGGCTATTTATTATATCAGGCTCCAGCAGTTTATTTAGTCACCAGGTTGTCCGCCTAAAGTCTTAGACGTTATCCGCCAATCCCCTGATGCCACAAGCGGCAATCCGGACTATGCTTGGAAGTATTAATTTGGATTGATTAGCGCGTCGCAACGGCTGCAAAGACGATTTGCGCAGCCATTGCGTTGGCAAAAAGGCACCAGCATGATTCGCGTGCTATTAGTGGACGACCAGGCGCATGTGCGTATTGGATGGCGCATGCGCCTCTCTTTGGAACCGGATATTGTGATTGCCGGCGAAGCGGCGGACGGCCGGCAGGCCCTGGAGTTGGCTGCCACGCTGCAACCTGACGTGGTGTTGATGGACGTGCAGATGCCAGGGATGGACGGGATCACGGCCGCCGACCATCTGAAAGAGGGTTCGGGCGCGTGTGCGGTAGTGGTGACGAGCATCTTTGACGACGCTGCGACGCGGGCTAGGGCGCGGGCGGCGGGCGCCGCGGCCTTTGTGGGAAAGCAGGAGCCGATTGATACGATGCTCGCGGCGATTCGGGCGTGTGTGCATGGGCAGATAGGGTAGTTTGTTTTACCGCGACTGCCGGTATGGCCTCTTTCTTCTCCCCTTGCTCGTTTCCGCTGCTGGTGACGTTATTGGCGGGCGAGACTGGCGCTGAGAGAGGAGAAGAGCGCTCTGTCCTTCCGCGGACGCTTCGTTTTGCAACGGCACTTTCCATTGGGGCTGCACTTTTTCTGCTGCTCGCCGGCGCCGCTATCGCCCTCGGCGGCGCTCCTCTCTTCGAAGGCGTAACATTTACAAGCGCGGCGGGCCGCACGATTCGTATCATTATTGGGTCGCTGCTCATCCTGTTTGGCCTGATGCAGATAGGGGTCATTCCCGTCCCCTTTGAGGCTGTTGCCGAGCTTGCGTTCCCCTTAGAACGCCGGCAGGCGCAACTACGTCGCCGGCATCCGACAGCCGGCTTTGCCCTCTTTGGTTTCGCCTACATCCTGGCCGGCTTTGGCTGAACGGGGCCGATCCTGGCCGGTCTGGCCGGACATGCCTTTACCGTTGGCGGCGCACTGGCGGCCTTCATCTCCTTTGTCGTCGCCGCTATAATCATGGCTCTGTTGATGTTCATCCTATCCCTGGCCATTGCTTTTGCCCAGGAACAGTTTGTCGGCGTGCTGCGGGCAAGCACAACCCGGGTGAAGCAGTATGGAGGACGCATTCTTATCCTTGTCGGCGTCTGGCTGGTTGTGCTCGCCATTTGGGCCGATTTCTACGCCCGGTACTTCCCGGTCTGATTCTAATATGCCGCCATTACACACGATTCACACCCTTTTTCGCGGCTCAACACTGAAGATTCTAGACTACCGCTGTTCGGGTGAGGAAAGGGGAAAAGCCGAAGAAGAGTGGCCGGACACGTTTCAGATCGCGCTGCCGCGCAGGGGCGTTTACGTGCACCGGGACGCGCGTGGAACGGTGGTTGCGGATCCTAATCAGGTTATCTTTTTTAATCGCAACCAGCCGTACGAGGTGACTCATCCGCTGCCGGGGGGCGATGCGTCTACGGTCTTTATTCTAAAAGAGGGAATTGTAAGGGAACTGCTGGAAGCGGCCCAACCGTGGCGATCCGGCGAGTCATTACCCTCGTTTGCGTATAGCCATCTGACAGTAAAGACGCCGCTGCGCCTCTGGCAGTTCTGGTTGCTGCAGGCGGGCAGAGCGATACCGGCGGTGGACGCGCTGGCGGTAGAAGAGATAGCGCTTACGCTTTTGGGACAACTGGTAACAGCAGGCAGCGCTGGTAATGGAAGAAAGACTGCAGTTATGGGTCGCAGCGCCAGCACGCAGCGGGCGCATGCCGACCTGGCGCACGATGCGATGATGTATCTGAATGGGCGCGCGTCTGAATCAATATCGTTGGCGGGGGTTGCCGGCGCGGTTCATACTTCTCCGTTTCATCTATGCCGGGTTTTTCGGCAGGTGACCGGTTGCACCCTGTACGGGTACCTGCAACGGCTGCGCCTTCTCGATGCGGCGGAGCGCATGGCGGATGCGCCAGGGCAATCGCTCGCACGAGTCGCCGTGGATTGTGGGTTTGCCAGCCACAGCCACCTGAGCAGTGCATTCCGGCAGGCGTTTGGCCTGTCGCCTTCGCAGTTTCGTCGCGCGGTAGCGGACCGGGGATTGCGCGAAATGCGCAAGATCTTGAAAGTCTAATTTCTCTGTTTCTCCTAAGATAGGCTAAACGGGAGATACGGAGAAGATGGCAAGAGTACAGGCCGGTCAATACCGGCAGATCTTCAAGAACCGCGCATTCGCGCTTTTCTGGAGCGGATTCACGATTTCCGTGGTGGGGGATGCCATGACGCGGGTAGCGCTGACCTGGTATGTGTATGAAGTGACAGGATCCGCGCGGGCGTTGGGCTGGCTGACGCTCGCTTACACCGGGCCGGTCATCGTCGGGGGACTCTTGGCGGGCTGGCTTCTCGATCGCTACGAGCGGCGCACGGTGATGCTTGTGGATAACGTGTTACGCGGGCTGGCCGTGGCAATCGTGCCGATCCTGTATGCTCTCGGGCGGCTGGAGGTGTGGATCGTCTACGTCGTCGCGGCGGTTTACGGCAGCCTTATGATGATTTCGCTGGCAGGCGGGCCTTCTCTGTTACCGTCGCTGGTGGACAAAGAACGGTTGGACACGGCGAACGCGCTGGAGACGCTGGGTTTTACGGTGAGCGGGGTGGTGGGACCGCCGCTTGCCGGACTGTTCATTGCGCGAATAGGCGCGCCGAACGTGGTGTTGCTGGACGCGCTTTCCTACTTTGTGTTTGCGCTGGCGCTGTGGAGGATTGGCCGCCTGGGCGAGTGGCGCGCGCCGCCAAGCAGTGTGCAACCAGGGGCTGACGCGTCGTCAAGTGACGGCGCGTCTCTGAGGGACGCGGCGCGGCTGCTGAGATTAAACCCAATCTTGTCGAGCACTACGTTAATGTTCATGGCCTTCAACCTGGGCCTCGGTTTCCTGACCGTGTGGCTGCCTGTTTATGCGGATCGGGTGGCCGGTGGCGGGGCGCAATTATATGGCAGCCTGTTGGGCGCGCTGGCCGTGGGTGAGGTATTGAGTTCGGTTGTGGCGGGCAGCCTGGTCTTTTCGCTGGCATTAGGCGCGCGGATTGCGCTTTCGCAGTTATTAGCAGGCCTGGGGTTGGGCGTCATTTTGCTCGGCTCGTCGGCCTGGTGGGCGGCTGTGGCTTTATTCCTACTGGGACTGTTCAGTGCTCCGCTGACGATCTGGGCGCAGACTCTGCGCATGGCAATCATTCCGGACAGTTTGCGCGGCCGTACCTTTGCCCTGTTACGCACGATGATGCAGGGAGCGACGCCGTTGGGCGGCGCAGCAGCCGGCCTGCTCTTGCCGGTGGTGGGCATGGCGCCGATGATGGCAGCGTCGGTACTTGTGATTGGGCTGCCGGGCCTGATAGGATTTCGTGTCGGCGCCTTGCGCCGCGCCGGGGACCAACAGATACATCCGGCTGAGCGTTTCAGTCCCGGCCAGGATTGATCACGGTTCGACTTCGAATGGAACGCTCTCACTTATCTGCTGCCCATCGTAGGATACGGCAGCGGTGAACTGTCCGCTGGCTGTGGCGGAGACGTCCGTGGGCACGGTGAGGTCGATCTCCCAGTAGCCGAAGCGGTCGGCGGTTGCCGTGCCCTGTGCGACGGCGGCGCCGTCGATTTGGAGCGCTACCTCTACCTGGCCGTTGGGTACGTTATAGGCGCTGCCGTAGACGGTGACGGCCTCGCCGGGCGGAAGTTCGCTGTTCGCAAAGTTGCCGATGAAGAGGCCGCGCGACTGCGGATCGTCCTGCTCGAGGATCGTAATTGGCGATTGAGCGCCGCGCCAGCCGGCTTCATTGAAGTCGCCAAAGTATGCCAGGGCGCAGGCCGATCCGAAAACGGTTTCCGGAACGACGATATACCCCCACCACTGCCCGCCTTCGCCGACGTCAAAGCTGGTGGTGGCGGCGGCGGTCTGGCAGTCCTCGTATAACAGCGAGATAGTCACCATTCCTTCTTCCGGCCGCTGCGCGGTTCCGGTGAAGAAGAGAACGTGGTTGGAAACCACGGTAGTCATGGAATCAGGGTAGGTGAGGCTTATGGAAGGCGCGGAGGTTGCCCCGGGCAGCGTGATGCCCACCGGCACCTCGACCGCCGCGTCGCCGCCGGTTGCTGCGCGCAAAATGACCGTGCCGGTCATGTTTTCTGGAATGTCCAGGGTGGTCTGCCAGTCGCCTCGTTCCCCAGGCGTCGCTTCGGCCTCCGCAAGTACCAGCCCGGCAGCGCGCAGTGTCACGGAAACGACGTCCGTCCCGGCAGGCGCGCTACCGCTGACGGTGACGCTCGTACCGGTCGCCCAACTCGTTCCCTCCCCGGGCTGCGCGATTGATAGTTCGTCCGACTCCGGCGTGGGCTCGACGGTGTCCGTCGCCGCCAGGGTCGGCGTGGCGGCTTCCATGGTTGCAGTCGCGGCCGCTACCGTTGCCGTTGCGATTTCGCCCGTTGCAGTTGCCGGCAAACTAGCCTCGGTCGCGTCTGGTAGAGTTGTGGCCTGTACGAGGGTCACCGTAGGCGGCGGCTCTAAGGTTGCTGTTACGTCGGGCTGTTGCTCGCAGGCCACTGTTAACAAGACAATGACCAATAGGATCAGGGTCAATTTCTTCTGGACCACAATATTCCTCCACGGGTGATTCCCGCTGACTTTGATGGTAAGAGTGTACGTTATTATAACAGGCGATGAATCGGGCTTTTGGGGGAACGGGGATTGGAGCTTAGAGAATGGAGGACTGGAAAAGTGGAGACCTTGAGATTGGCCGATTGGAGATTTTAGAGTTGCAGAGTCTCCAAATAGTCCCGAATGGCGTAATCCGCGTGAGGGAGGTTGGGGGCGGCGTAGATTTCCCAGGTTTCCACGTGGTGCAGTTCTTCGCCAGGAGCGAGTTGGGTGAGCGGAGAGAGAGTTTCGAGCTCGAGGAAGCGCTCGTCGGTGTAGACCTCGGTGTTGCAACCCATATCGGGGTGGGACGCCACAGGCCAGGAGTCGGTGCGTTTGCAGAAGAGGTAGCCCTGGCCCAGATGCGCGGACCAGCCGTAGCGGTTCATATAGCCAATTTTGAACTTGTTGGCCATATCGGCGTGGCTGTGGACGAGAATATAGTCGTCCTCGAGTTCGAGCCGGGCGTCTTCCCACCGCGTATAAGGCCACAACGTCAGCTGCCGGTTAGGGAGCAGTCCAGCGTCGTCCAGAGGCGTCGTGGTCTGGGGCAGGATGGCGACGCCGCCGGGTGGGAACTGGGTAATGGCCCATGCCGCGAGTTCTACCGGCCAATGGCCTTCGTTGCGCAAGGTATGGCGCACGACGACGGCAGGACGGTCGGCGGGCAATTGGACCTCGAGCGTTTTGGCGATGTGTGTATATTCGTCGGCAGGCAGCTGCATGCGCGCGCCGGCCGGTGTCCCCTGCAAGACGACCCCGCGGTCGTCGGGCACGTAGGTGCGGGCAGGGTGTTCGGGCGCGTGCCACAGGCGATGTCCACCGTAGAGGCTGTAGGGGCCGTAGGGCGAAGGTAAGTGGACGCCGGGTAGTTCGGCAAAGAGGTTGGAGTCCGCGCCGGCAGGGATAAGGCGCACGATGCGCGGGCCGGCTTCCTGTAGCAACTCCAGGGCCAAATGCTCGTTGCGCAAAATTGTGGTAGGCAGCCCATGAAAGTCGCCGCTATCCACGAGGCAAATCCTCCGGTATCAAAGGCGATACACTGTCCATTGTAGGGCCATCTCCCTGTAACGCCAGATCATGATCAGGGTCCTGCTGATTCTCGGGTTCGCAGGTCATGGAATATTGTATACTGTGAGGGGGCGTGTGCTAGGACAAGGTCGCAATTTTGTCCAACGGTCCGGCGCCTTATTTCATCTTACAGAGATGTTGAGCGACGATGACGGAGATAAGCGGAAAAGCGAACAGATCAGCGAAAAGCTCGGTAGAGCGGCCGGCGATAACTGCCGGAGGCAGTTTACCGGTACCGTTGACGTCCCTGGTCGGACGGGAATCGGAAATCAAGGGCATTTGTCGCCTGTTGGAACAGGGGGTACGGCTGGTCACGCTGACCGGCGCACCGGGAATCGGTAAGACACGGCTGGGAATTGCCGTGGCGGGTAAGCTCAGCGAGAGGTTTGCCG
>JAICPS010000232.1 GCA_025929715.1 Anaerolineae bacterium
CGGATGACGGCTACAGCACAGGGAAGGCGTTCTAGTCCCTGCCAGCGCTGGCTGTCGCCGTCCGTCACTAGTAGATCGATGTCAGCATCTGCAATTAATTGAATTAACGCCTGGCGAAAGTTTGGCGCTTCAATGAGCACCGTATGGACGGGGTGGTCGTCGGCCGCGGCGTCTTTGGCGCTGTGCAACGTGGCGCGTGCTTCTTCTACCGCGCTCTCTGTGGTCGCTTCGGCCAGAATTGCCGCGCCGACCACTTCGCCGCTACTTGCTCTGCTGAGTTGTTGCGCAAAGTTCCAGGGTAGCCCGGGTTCATGACCCGCACCGAACAAAACGAGCGCCCGCCAGACTTTGCCCTGCGGTATGATCCCGTCCAAGACGTTCATGACGCTGCAAGTATAGTCGCAATCTTTCGACCGGCACACCGGGCTGCTCGAGATATCGCCCAGCTATTCGCTGTCAGTCAAAGGCTCTTGCGGATCCGGCCAATTCGCCGTAGCCTACACGTCGACGCTTATGCACGCCTGCGAGCCGGCGACCGGGCTGCGCTTTCCGGCCTTGAGTTTGAGTAGCCAGCAGAGCGCGGTAGTCGCCGTTTAGAGAGTGGGTAAGAGCAGTTACGCAAAGAGGGAGCGAGGGCTGGCCATGGGCTTTAATGAATTTGCCGGCTATCTGGCATCCGCTTACGGCCTGCACCATCGTCGTGCTGGTGCTGGCCTTCTCCTTGCCGCTCTGGCGGTCGCGTTGTTAGTGTTAGGAACGGCGCTGGTCTACCCAACGCTGTTGGCGGCGGTCTCCGACGTGGCTCACCCGTCGCGCAAGCGGTGGAAGCCGAAGAGGATCGGTCTATTCCATTGCTTAGGCGCCCGCGTGCTCGCGGCCGAATCAAGAGAATTGGAACAAGTTGCCGACCTGAGCCTTGGACGCTCAGCGCCGCCGGCCCACTGCCACTAAAATCACCAGCAGGATAACGGCGCCGACAAAGGCGGTAACGATGCTGCCGACGATGCCGCCGCCCGGAAATGCGCCCAACTGGGCGAACACCCAGCCGCCGACAAAAGCCCCCAGGATGCCGACGACGATGGCTTCAAGCACGCCAAGCCTGGCGCCGGAGACGACAGCATCGGCCAGGAAACCCGCAACGCCGCCCACAATGATCCAAATAACGACTTGGTCTATGGTCATGGCTCATTCCTTTCGAAATAAGAAGCTAATCTATCGGCCTGAAAAAAGTGGCGCGTCGTAAGGACGTACCGTCCATTGAAGAACGTAAAGCAGAATGACACGGCTGGCAATGTATCGCTGTACACGAGTGGACATACAAGTAGATATAAAAAGCCCCAGCCTTGCGCGGGGGCTTTTTCTTGCGGTTGGGGGGTTTACCAGGCGCCCAGCACGCCCACGACCATCGCGTCCGGGGCAGCGGCCATGCCGTGCTAGGCAATCAGCGCCAACAAGCGTTCGCGGGTCGCCGGAGTTAGTTCTTCCAGCCGTTCACCTGGGCGGCGGTTTGGCTAGCGCTCGTCCGGGACTTCTGTCTGCCTGTATGTGGCTTTAGCGGCTTTCTTCGCTCACTCTGACCAAAAAGACGGGACACGGGGCCTGCGCCAGCACCTTCGTCGCAACGCTGCCAAATACCCAGCGGCTGATCCCCGAACGGCCGTGCGTCGTCTTAACGATGAGGTCCACTCCTTCCTGTTCGGCGAAATCGACAATCGCGTCGGCGACGGAATGGCTTCGTAGCACGCTCATATCCGTGGGCACTTTTTGCTCCAGAAGCGCCTGACGCAGTCGACCCAGGTAATCTTCCGCTCGCTTCGCCACCGTCTCGGCAAATTCGTCGTACTCGAAGGGGACCATCCCAAACTCCGGCGCCGGAAAAACGGGCGGCATCGACTGCACCACCCAGAGGAGGATAAGCCGGGCGTCAAACTTCTGCGCCAGCGCTTGCGCATAGGGTAGCGCCCTTTCTGCCAGTTCGGAGCCATCCAGAGGAACCACTATCTTGCGTAACATAACAACGCTCATCTTGAGTTTGGCATCATTATTGTAGAGCACGAAATTCTGCTTTGCCAGCCCTATATCGCACCCGCTCTAGGGTTTTGACAACCCAGGCGGCGAGCGACGCCTGCCGTCAGCCTGGGCGACGTCCTGTCCACTGTAACCCAACGAATCGCTCAACCATCGGCATTACTTGTTTCGGCGCCTCTAGCAGAGTGTGGATCGCGGCACAGCCCCATGCCCAGCAGGGTGAAAATACCTGCCACCTGTAAACTGTGTCAATCAGTCCTTGGCAAAAAAGCGTCGATTGCCTGGCGTACTTCGTCTGGACATTCGACATATGAAAAATGTCCACAATCTCTCAGCAAGATAAGGCGAGCACCGGGCATAGCCTCCGCGATCTCCGTGATAACTTCCATCGGAATGAAATCATAGTCCCCGTGAATGATCAGCGTGGGAGTGCGCAGCTGCTTGAGCTGGGGAATTAGATTGAACGCCGTTGACTCCGCCGTTTGGTTGAAAAGACTCTCACTTATTTTTTCTGTCCTCAGAATGCCGTCCCTTGTAAAGCTCAGCCTCAGTTTTTCAATCACTCTTTCAAGATGCTCCGGTCGCCGGATCGTCGTGCTGAAATAGACGCGATAGAAGTCGCCAACCGTTTGTGGATCGCCGTCCTTATACCCCGTGCTGGATGCCAGTCTATCCCACTCTTGTGCAATAGTAGCTTTTCTCTTCAGAAGCTCCTGCTGGAATAGCAGGTACTGTTCGTGGGATACGAAGGCCGTATTCATCAGGATCAGATGCGACACGCGATCCGGATGGCGAATCGCGTATTCTTGCGCCAGATAGCCGCCCCACGAGTGGCCCAACAGCGCGATGGAATCCAACTGAAGATAGTTCCTCAGGCATTCCAGATCCTCTATTTCAGTCCGGATGCTGATAGCCTGGAGATTTCCCGTCGACTTCCCGCGCCCTCTCTGATCGTAGTAAATGAGGCGATACGAGTCAGACAGCCGATCCATGTCGGGGAGCAGATAAGTGTGGTCAAAACGGGGTCCGCCATGGAGGACGACGATCGGCCGTCCCTGCCCGGCTTGGCGATAATATAGCTCACCATTTTCCACGGGGATATATCCATCTTGAGAACGAGGGTCAATGGACTGATATGTAGCGCACATAGCTTACGCCTCCAGAGTTGCCGGCAACCTCTTCGGCTCCATCTTAGCATGAAACGGAAGAGGATAGCTAGCTGGTCGCGCGAAGCGACGCTAACGGTTGTGGACATGCCGGGCGTGGCGTGCGCGGTTCGACGCGGCGCGGCCCGACGATGTCTCCTGCAGGGCCGCGCGCTACCCGGCGATAACGTCACCGGACGATGTCAAGAAGATTTTCGCAGCGGGCGAGAACCTGAATTGTGCGATCAACCGTTCCTAAATTGATGATATTGGCGACTATATTGTTTGTACATGCAGAGAGGGTCTGAGGATGATGTTAACGATTGTAATGGTTCTAAGAGGACGAAATGACGAAGGGACGCATATTTTCTAGCAGCACGTTGTTCTGGACGTTTACGTTTGTTTTGGGCCTGCTGTATTTTACTTCTTCCGGGAGCGCGGCGACGCAGCCGGCTACGTTTACAACATCAACGTATCCTTTTCTCGGCAACAATCACATCGCCGCCGACTTGAACGGCGATGGCAAAGTTGATTTAGCCGGAACAGGGGTAAACTCGGCGGCTGTGATGCTGGGCAATGGCAACGGCACATTTCAGCCCAAAGTCGCCTTTCCGGTTGCTGGTCAGGCTCAAGACCTGGCGGCGGGCGATTTTAATGGCGATGGTCATGCGGATCTCGTCGTGACCATTAACAGCCCGGAAATCAGCCTTTCGCTGCTGACGGGGAATGGCGACGGGACGTTCAAGGCGCCAGTCAATTTTCCAAACAGTTCTGGTTTCGATTCCCCGGCCGTCGTCGCCACCGATTTGAACAATGACGGTAAGCTCGACGTCGTCATCGCCCATCAAATCGGCTGTTTCACCGCACCTTGCATGGTCGCGAGAACTATCTCTGTAATGCTTGGTAATGGCAACGGCGCCTTTCAGCCGACACAAGAAATAGAGGTTGGAACCGGAATGTCGCGCATTGCGGTCGGCGACTTCAACCTGGACGGAATCAAAGATTTGGCCATCTCAGGTGACCGCGCGCAGGTTTATGTTTTGATGGGCGCCGGCGACGGCACATTCGTGCAACGGCCCACCATCACCCTCATCAGCGGCGACGCCACCGGCGTGGATGGCACGGATATAGACGTTTCCGATTTCAACCACGACGCGGTGCAGGATCTGGTCGTGGCCATAGGACTTAACGGAAGCAGAACCGCGATTCTTATCGGTAACGGCGACGGTACCTTTGGGTCACCCACAATCATTACCGATACGACCCTGTCCGTTCCGCAGTACCAGGCGGTGGCCGATTACAATGGCGATGGCTTCCAAGACCTGGCAATCGCGTTGGGCAATGGGACGGGTGGCTTGATGGAGATCCTGAACGGCAACGGCGATGGCACATTTCAGGCGCCCACCTATTACCTGGTACCCGCGCCTCAATCCAGCATCGGTGGCGGCACACTGGTCGCCGGACACTTCAATGCGGATGGCAACCCGGACATCGCGTTGCAGGTCGTTGGAGCAAATCCCGCCTTGAAAGTTTTAATCAACACGAGTGGCCCCCCGCCAACGCCGGCCAACACGACTACCCCAAGCGCCACGCCGACTGCCGGGCCGACCGCTACGGCAACCACAACGCCCACGAACAGCGGATTCCGGAGTCCGGCCGCCAATTCAGCGGATAGCGGCGGGGATGGCAATGGCTTCGAATTGAACCCGGTCAACGGCCACACCGACGACGCGGCGAATGCTGTCGACAACAACAGCGGCAGCGGCACGAGCAAATCGTGCACGTCTAGTTCCAAGGACAAACACCGCTACTTCAACTATGGCTTTTCGACCCCGACTGGCGCACCGATCAAGGGCATCGAGGTCCGCCTGGACGCCCGCGCCGACAGCACATCCGGCTCGCCCAAAATGTGCGTGCAGCTGTCGTGGAACGGCGGCAGCAGCTGGACGGCGGCGAAGACAACGGGGACGCTGGGCACGAGCATGGGGACCTTCACACTCGGTAGCGCCGCCGACACGTGGGGACGCGCCTGGAGCCCGGCGGACTTCGCCGATGCGAACTTCCGGGTGCGGGTGATCGACGTGTCCAGCTCGACTTCACGTGATTTCTTCCTCGACTGGGTCGCCGTGCGCGTGACTTACAGCGGGGGCGTGACGCCGACCTCGCCTGCACCGTCCCCAACGCCGACGTCGGCGCCGCCAACTGTGACCCCTGCGGGACCTACACCCACAGGCACGGCGACGCCGAGCCTGACCCCGCCGGGTCCAAGCCCTACGGCGACCACTGCACCACCGACGCCGACGGCCACGCCAACCCAGTCAGCACCGGCCGACACAGTGGCCATCCAGCGGGCCGAGTACATCGTCTCCCAAACGACCTTGCGCGTCGAGGCGACCAGCACCAACTCGAATGCGACGCTCAAGGTCTATGTCACGGCCACCGGCGCTCTTATCGGCGCCCTGACGAATCGAGGTGATGGCCGCTATGAGGGCCAGTTGAGCTGGCCGACCAACCCGCAAAACATCAAGGTGGTTAGCAACTTTGGCGGCGTTGCCACCAAAACGGTAACGTTGAAGTAGGGTGTGAGATTCACAAACGTGGAGGGCCTTGCAGTACGCGCTCTCGCATGAGTTTTGCTCCGTGTTCCGGCCATTGGGCTTCCCAGTCCCAGCCAAAACGCCAGGGGTCTACCGTTTCTATCCACCAGGTGATGCCGAGTTCGCGGTATGGTTCGACAATCTGGGTGGCGGCGGCCGGATTCTCACCTGGCGTCGCGCCGGCATGGACAAAGTCGTACGGTGTATCGCTCGTGCGGTGGGTACGGATGATTTCCATGATAAGCTGCCATTCATCCGGGGTAAGCGTGGCGCCCCATTTACCCGGGCAAACGCCATCCCAGCGTGCGGCGCGTATGAGAGGGGGCCTGTTGGGCCACCAGCCGCCAACCCAGATTGGAATGCGCGGCGTTTGCCGGGGGCGAGGTGTAAAGCGGACCTCGGGTATGTTGTATTGTTTGCCTGTGTAGCTAAACGGCTCGCCGCTCCATAGACCGGCCAGGATGTCGAGCGCTTCATCCAGCTTTCGCGCTCGGGTTCGAGCGTCGGTCTCCTCGCCAAAGAAACCGTAGTCCCATTGAACTGGATCGCCCAGGCCCACCCCTAATATTAGTCTACCAGCAGACAGCCGGTCCAGTGACACGGTCTCGCGAGCGATTTTCCAGGGGCGGCGGCGCGCAAGGGGCGTGACCATCGTGCCCAGACGAATCTGGCGGGTGTGCAGGGCGACCGCGGCCAAACCGACCCAGGGATCGGCAATCGGGTGGAAGGACGGGTCGAAGATGACGTGGTCCCAGATGAAGAAGCCATCCCACCCCGCGGCTTCGGCGTCAGTGGCCAGTTGCGCCAGGGCCAACGGGTCGGCAAAGTCGCCAAACGGCGGGAGCGTGATTCCATATTTCATGTTGTTCAAGGGTCATGGCTCATTGCTCTCGAAATAATATTCTGAGCTATCGGCCTGCAACGAGTGGCGCCTCGTCGTGACATCGCCGCACATGAAGAACGTAAAACACAATGGATCGCCCGACAATGTATCGCTGTACACGAGTAGACATAGAAGCGGATATAAAAAGCCCCGTGCTCATGCCGGGCGCGGCACTTGGTCTTCGACGGGCCCGGCGGTGTCTGCGATTAGGTTGAACGCTGTCTGCCCACAGCCATGCCGCGCTTCTGGACAAGCACTTTGAGATGAACGAGGTTATGAAAACGGCTGCGTTCCAATTGTGCAAAACTGACTAATTGCCAGAATTCCCGCTGGCGCTATACTATCCCCGTGCCATATCCAACGGTCATTCCCATGATCGCCTACGAAGACGGGGTCGCCGCACTCGAGTGGCTTGCCCGCGCCTTCGGCTTCCACGAACGCACCCGCATGGTAGGCGACGAAGGAACGCTCGCCCACGGCGAGATGCAAGCCGGCGACGGCATCATCATGCTGGCCACACCCACGCCCGAATAC
>JAICPS010000287.1 GCA_025929715.1 Anaerolineae bacterium
AAAGATGATGCGCGGGCGGTGCAGCAGCGAGGCGGCGATTTCGCACTTCATGCGCTGGCCCAGGCTCAATTTGCGCACGGGCACCTGCAGCAGGGGCTCGATTTGAAAGGCTTCGACCAGGAAATCGCGGCGCCGGAGAAATTGCTTCATGTCCAGCTCATAGATGCGGGCGAAAAGGCGGAACGTGTCTTCGGCCGGCAGGTGATACCAGAGCTGCGGCTTCTGCCCGAAGACCGAGCCGATGTGGTAGCCGAGCTGGCGACGTTCCTTCCAGGGCGTGTAGCCTAACACGGAGGCCTGGCCCGCGCTGGGAAACAAAATTCCGGTCAGCATCTTGATGGTGGTCGATTTGCCGGCGCCATTGGGACCGATGAAGGCCAGCATCTCGCCTTCCTCGAGGGAGAACGTGATGTCGGCCACGGCCGTCACCGTCTTGTTAGCAGGCCGCCACAACGCCTGCCAGCTACCGCGCAGGCCGGGGGCCTTCTGTCTCACGGTAAACGTCTTCGCCAGGCCGGACACCTGCACGATGGCGGGTGTGTTGTGCGTCGTCACTGGTGGTTAGCGGGTCGTCAGGGCGAGAAGTCTATTGGCCATGAGGATATAGATGGTCATGACGTTTCGTCTCGCAGCTCATTTGATGTTTCAACAACTAGCGTACTACAGTTATTGTGTGTGGCAATGGTCGGATACCACGTGCGGTGGTCAAGATGGCCAAGATGGCCAACTTTTGTACTTTTGCATTGGCCATCTAAGAACCCGCTGCACGGCTATCGTCCGAGCCCTGGCAGTCCGGGCAGAGGCCGTAGAATTCCAGGAGGTGGCCCTGGATGTGGAAGTCGAAGCGGTCCGCAAGAAGGCTGCTGATATCATGGGCAATGCAATCTTCGAACTCGACGACGCGGTCGCACTGGGAGCAGACCAGGTGATGGTGGTGGCCTTCGTCCATGAGGATGTAATGCGCCGCCCCGGTGCCCTGGTAGACCGGCTGGACGAGGCCGAGTTGGTGGAAGAGGTCGAGGGATCTGTAGACGGTCATCCTTCCGATAGAGCGCTCATGGCGGCGGACGGCATCGACGATGTCGTCGGCGCTGACGTGCCCGCCGCTGTCGACGAGAGCCTGGAAGATCGCCTGCCGTGCGCGCGTGACGCGGTAGCCATTGGATTGGAGGGTTTTGTGTAGGGCGTCAGGGGTCATGTTTCAAGGGTCAGGTGTCAGGGTGTGGACTGTAGTTTGTGGAGTGGGATGCTTCGTTTCACTCAGCGTGATGGTCTAATCTCCAGTCTCTAATCCCCTCACTATCGTATCCGTATTAGTTCGCATCATCTCAATATAGCTGCTCGCCCCGCTTCCCGGTGGGCCAAGGGCGCCGGTGTGCAGGAGAAGGACGTCTACTGTGTCGCAGGTGGTTAGCTCGGCGGCGACGGTTTCGGCGAGTCGGGGGCTGGCGGTGGTTTCGGCGAAGATGGTGCAGACGTTTTCTTCGCGCATCTTTTGGACGAGGGCGGCTAATTGCTGGGCGGAGGGCTCGGCGACGGTGCTGGGGGCGGGGATCACGGCGCCGACAATCTCAAAATCAAAGCGGTGGGCGAAGTAAGTCAGGGAATCATGGTTGGTGACCAGTTTGCGGCTGGCGGGTGGGATCTGGGACAGTTGTTGGACCATGTCGTCGTCAAGCGCTGCCAGTTCTTCGAGATAGGCGGCGGCGTTGGCGGCGTATACGGGGGCGTTGGCGGGATCGAGGTCGCTTAAGACGTCCTGGACGTTGTGGACCCATTGAGTCACTAGCTGCGGGTCGAGCCAGACGTGGGGGTCGACGGCTCCGTGTTCATGCGCTTCCCCGGCCGGGGGCAGGGGGGTGATGTTAGCCGAAATGGGCACGATGGGCGCCTCGACGGCGATATTGGTCAGGTCGTCGAGCAAAGCTTCTTCAAGCTGCCAGCCGTTGACGAAGATAAGATCGGACTCGGCTACTTTTGTAAGGTCGCCGGTCGATGGTTCGTAGCTGTGTGGATCCTGGCCCGCCGCCATGAGCGTCGTCAGGCTGGTGGCGTCGCCGCCAACATGGGCGACGACGTCGCCAATAATGCTGGTGGTCGCGACGACCTGGAGGGGCCGGTCTGGCGGGCGCTGAAGCGGGCTGAGGGTGGGAAGGGCCAGGGGGACAAGGCCAGAGGAGGACTCATCACTTGCTAATGTGATTGGGCCGCTGTTAGTCGCGCCGTCCTCGGCGGTCTGGCACGCGGACGCGGCGACGATAATGAGAAGAAACAGCACGAGGTGACCGGCACTTCCAAAGTGCTGGTCAGCTGCGATTCTGCGTAGTAACGGCATAGACAACCTTTATTGATACTTAGTATCAATTCTAGCGGTACGGGTTACTGTGTCAACCTTTCTTTTTTCCTTTCACGTTTCGAGGGCGGTTTTTTGTATGGTATAGTTTAATCTACTGGACTGTATTGTATTGTTGCGTTTTCAGCCTTTGCCATGTTGAATCGCATCCTGGCGCCCCACAAGGCAGGAGCATTTATCATGTCTATCTCCCGTTATGGTCTTTTTGTCATTTATTTTGTGGTTGGACTCGGCTTATTAATACTCAGTGGAGCGGGCGCGACGTTCGCTCAGGCGACGCTGGCTCAAGCCACGTCGATTAATCTCGGCGTTGGGCTGGTCGCCCGCTATGAGCTGGAGGGGAACGCGAACGACACCTCTGGCAACGGGCATCACGGCACGGCTGCGGGCGCGGTGCAGTTTAACACAGGTGCGTGCGGCGCGTTTGCGACTGAGCTCGCGCAGGGAGCCCATATCCAGGTTCCGTCCCACGGGCTAGGCGATTTTTCGGTGACAGCCTGGTTCAGGCAGACGTTCGATACCGGCAACTTTCAGCGGGTGTGGGACTTTGGCAGCAACGGCAGCAGCAAAGGCGGCATCTTTGTGACCACGGACAACAAGGACGTGGGCAACCAGGTAGCCGTGACGCTTTATCCGAACGGCGGGGGCAAGGCGTTCGATCTCTCTACCGGGCAGGTGGCGGACGGCGAGTGGCATCACGTGGCTGTGACCTATCGCAAGGGCACGGAGATGAAGATCTACTATGACGGCGCGCTGGCAGGGACAAAGGCTTACGTCGGGCAGAGTTTTGACGATTTTACGGCGCAGCAGTGGTTTCTGGGGCGCTCGAACTGGGGCAATGATCCGCACTTCGCGGGTCTGATCGACGAAGTTATCATCTATAATCGCGTGCTCAACGATGCCGAGCTGGCCTTCCTGGGCTCGCCGGAGACGTGCGGAGACTTAGGCCAGATCGGGCCGATTTTCACCGTGAATATCACGGCCGACGTGGACGACGGCTTTTGCGCCACCGAGGATTGTTCGCTGCGTGAGGCGATCAATGCCGCTAACATACGCCCGAACAATGCCACGCCGGATGAGATTCACTTCAACCTGCCAGGCGAGGGCAACCAAACCTTGCAGCCGCTATCGGCCTTGCCGGCGATCACGGACGCGGTGCGTGTTGACGGAAGTACGCAGCCGGCCGGCGAAGTCATATTAGAAGGAAGCAGCGCCGGGCCGGGCGCTCACGGGCTGACCATTGAGGGCGATAACAGCACAGTGCAGGGGCTGGTAGTGACGAATTTCGGCGGGGCGGGGGTCGCGGTTCTGAGCGGCAGCGGGAACAGTATCACCGGCAACAGCATAGACGGCAACGGCGGCTTGGGCATCGACCTGGGGGCCGACGGGCTCACGGATAACGATCTGGACGACGGCGACGGCGGCGCGAACGGGCTACAGAACTATCCGGTCCTTTACGGTGCGCTCCCCTCCAGCAATGGGATCATCATGCAGGCCGGCCTTTTCGGGCCGCCCGAGACCGGGTTCGCGCTGGACGTCTACGCGAGCGAGCAGTGCGATCCGGCCGGTTTTGGCGAAGGCGAGGCGTTCCTGGAATCAATACCGGTGACGACGACCATCAGCGGCGCCTTGTTAATCAGCACGACACTGCAGGTGGATCTGCCTCTAGGTCATTTCGTCACGACCACGGCCACGGACCCGGCCGGGAGCACCTCGGAGTTCTCGCAGTGCATGCCGGTGCAGCCAGGCAACACGAACTGGACCGCGGCCGAGCGCGTGGAGCTGAGCGGATCGGGCGAGATGCAGAGCGGTTCGATTAACCAGTTCATCGCGCGCCGCGCCCAGGCGCGCTGGTTCAAATTCAGTATCGAACCCAACAGCAAGGCGATCATTGACCTCTCGAATTTACCCGCGAACTACGACATGGCCGTGTTTAAAGATATTAACAGCGCCATTCGCAGCATCACGACGGCACAGGATCTGGCGCTGGTCAACGCCGAGCTGCCGCCGCCGGCGTTCTCCAATGCCTACGACCTTTCCAATCCTTACGATCTTTCCAATCCCTACGACCTTTCCAATCCTTATGACCTCTCTAACCCGTTGGCGTTCATCAATGCCTATGATTTATCGAACGCCGACGCGCTGGTGAATCCTTACGACCTGGCCAACGCCTACGACCTGGCTAATCCTTACGACCTGGCCAATCCTTACGACCTTTCGAATCCTTACGACCTGTCCAACCCATACGACCTGGCGAATGCATACGATCTTTCCAACCCCGCGGCCGCGGCGGCGCACACAGCCGCGCAGCTGCAGAGCCTGCTTGCCGTTTCCACCGCAACGGGCGACGCGGACGAACAGATCGTCGTGAACACCTGGAACAACACCGGCGATTTTTACGTGCGCGTGTTCGGGCGCAATGGCGCCTTGAATCCGGCCGCTCCGTTTACGCTGAGCGTAATGACGCTGGCGGGCGACTGCGGCTCGGTCGACGGGTCGAGCCTGCCGGAGGGCACGCTGAACGGTGCGCCGGGTGGGTTCGAGACGATCATTTTGCACGATATGGACAACATGGAGGGCGGCGGAGCGGACCCCGCTAGCGAGAAGTCTGCTCTGGCAGCGAACCTCGACGCGCTGGCGGCGCGGCCGGAGGTGGCGGGCGTCGTGGTCGACGTCAGTGCAGATGCTCGCGTGGCTGCGGCGCAGGCGTTGGCCCTCGACAATCCCACCTGTCCCTATGCCACAAATCTGTGGGCCGATGCTGTCGAGCGCATTGTGGACAGCTACTGGGATGAAAATCCCCTACGGTACGTGGTCATCGTGGGCAACGACGGGGTGATCCCCTTCTTCCGCTACCCGGACCGCGCCACCCTGTCGCCAGAATCGGATTACATCGTGCCGGTGCTGGACGATACCATTTCGCAGGCCAGCCTGCGGCTGAACTATATGCTGGGCCAGGACGCTTACGGCTCGCGCCTTGACGTTTCCGTGCAGGGCAGCAGCCTGCCCTTGCCCGATCTGGCTGTAGGCCGCCTCGTTGAGACGGCGGCGCAGGCCAACGTGATGGTCGAGGCTTACCTGCAAACGGCGAACGGCGTGGCGCCCACGCCCTCGTCGGCGCTGATCACCAGCTATGGCTATCTGGAGGACGGTTCCCGCGCGGTAGCGGAACAGCTGGAAGAAGGAATGACCGATCCGGCCGGAGGGCCGGTGCCACAGATTGACGAGCTGATCGATCCGGCCGCGCGCCATCCGGACGATCCGCTCTCCTGGACCGCGGACCAGCTGCGCGCCGCGCTGCTGGGCGAGCGCCACGATTTCGTCTACATGGCGGGTCACTTCAGCGCCAGCCGCGCGCTGGCGGCCAATTACGACGGCCAGAACACGTTGTCGGCGGCAGAGCTGATGGAATCGACGGTAGACCTGACCAACGCCATCATCTTCAGCAGCGGCTGCCACGCCGGCTACAACACGGTCGACGAGCACGGCGTGAGCGGCATTACGGAGCAGCCCGACTGGGCCGAGGCGTTTGCTGCCCAAGGGGCGACTTTTGTAGGGGGGACGGGATACCAGTACGGGGATGGCGAGTATATTGAGTATTCGGAGCGGCTTTACCTGGACTTTGCGCGGCGGCTGCGGACCGGCTCCGGGCCGGTGGCCGTGGGCGAGGCACTGGTGCTGTCGAAGCTGGACTACCTGGCCAATTCGGGCGTCGAAGTCACGGCGAGCATTTTTGAAAAGCAATTGATCATCTCCACGCTGTTCGGGTTGCCGATGCTGAGCGTGGAGATGCCCAACCCGGTTAGCGAGCAGACGCTGCCGCCGCTGGTGCAGAACA
>JAICPS010000408.1 GCA_025929715.1 Anaerolineae bacterium
CCCTGCTTACTAATCTTCATGAGCGCGAGAGAGGCGGCTTTGCGACGCACAATCTCGATGGCGTCTTGGGGCGGGTAGATAGCCTCGTCGGCCATCAGAGGTGTGTGTAGCCTGCGAGCAAGCTCCGCCATATCCTCCACCCGTTCCACCGGCTGTTCGATGGCTCCCAAACCACCGATCTGCTCCATCTTGTGTAACGCTGGCAACGCTTCGGCAATCGTGTACCCTGTGTTGCCGTCCACCTGAATGACCGCGCGCTCCCCGACTGCCTCAGCCACGGCCCGGTAGCGGGCCACGTCCTCCTGGGGATCGAGCCCAATCTTCATTTTGAGGACAGGGTAATTGTGCTCTTCCAACGCTTGCAATGCGTGTTCTGCCATCCGTTGCGGCGTGTCATGATGTACAAAGCCCATCAAATCCAGTCCATCGCGCACCTTGCCCCCCAGCAACTGATAGACCGGCACGCCCAGCGCCTTCCCCTTTAAATCCCACAGCGCCATCTCTACGCCGGAGTGTGAAAACCAATGATGGGGTAGGGCGGCGCGCAGCTTACCGTTCAAACGGGTTATGTCTAGCGGATCCTCGCCAACCACCGCGGGTGCAAGATGGGCACGAATGTTCGCGACCATTCCTTCTGCCGTCTCCCCATAGAAGGGAGCGTCGACGGAAGCCTGTCCGATCCCTCTAATGCCTTCGTCCGTTAACAACTCGACCAAGATCGTCGTCGCTTCGTCCCAACTTCCATAGGATGTGGTCAGCCGGGCGGAGCGAGGCAACGTAATAACGGTTGTCTTGACGTCAGTTATCTTCATGGTTACCCTTGAATCCGTAATCCTCCATCGCTCCCTCCGCCGTGATGTAGCCATTTTTCAGGTCGTTCAAGATCAACTCGCGCTGTCGCTCTTCGACAGGTCCAAAGCCCGCGCCGCCCGGCATGCGCAGCTCAATTTCATCACCCGGCTGGAACTCGAGCGGAGGAAACCGCTTAACAAGCTCCCCGTTCATACGGACTTCGCCCGTACGGCCGGGCTTTCCGCCATCTAATCCGGGTGGTGCACAGATCATCTTATCTGGTCGCACACGGGCCGTGATCGGTTGGTCGGCAATACAGCGGAAAGTCATGATTTGGCCAAGCCCGCCACGCTGTCGCCCTGGGCCTGCAGAGTCTACGAGTAGTTCCTTTTTCACGATTAGCACCGGTGACTCTGTCTCCATTACCTCGGTGGGCGTTACCGAGCTGTTGTGCGGAAATGCGATGGGAATAAGACCGTCCATATCGCGCATCGCCCCCCGACCACCGTGAGGAAGGATATGTACCGAGAACGTGCCAAAACCAGACACTGTGCCGCTAACACTAAACGGCCAGATGGACCCGCTCCCGGCCTGTGCATATTCGCCCAGAATTGGCCAGACGGCGCCGAATACGACCTGATTAATATTATTCGTTACCTTGGCCCGCGCTCGTACCGGGAAGGGGTGTGTGCAGTTAAGGATAGATCCTTCAGGCGCCGATACGCGAATCGGCCGAAAGAGACCTTCATTATTTGGAACTTGTGGCACCAACGCACACTTAAACGGGTAGAGAGTTCCCGAATAGGTTACGTTGAAGACGCAATTGATCGCGCCCTTGCGTGTTTGCTTCGATGTGCCATTGTAATCAACAAAAATGTTAGAGCCGCATACCTCCACTGTAGCATGCAAATGCACGATATCGATATAGCCGTCAATGTCCAGTCCAAATTCGTAGACGCCGTCACGGAGCTCGCTGATGCGCTGGCGCATGATGGCTTCGGAGCGACCGTGAATTTCTTCAGAAAGCGAAACGATATTGTCAAGGTCGTAGTCTTGAAGAAACTCGTGGAGCCGGCGTGCTCCAACCTGGTGCGTGCCCACGATTGCCCGTAGATCGCCAAGCACCATGTCCGGTACTCTGCAGTTTGCCTCAACGATTTTGAAGACCAATTCGTTTGGCTGGCCTGCTTCATAGAGTTTGCACGGTGGAAGACGCAGGCCCTCACTGAAGACATCGTACCCTTCGATATCCCCGCGATGGCCACCCACGTCAGAAAGATGGGCGATCGTTCCTACAAAAGCGACGAGCTTACCCTTGAAGAATACGGGTGTTACGACGACGAAATCTGGCAGGTGACCCGCCCCTAACCACGGATCGTTCGTGAGAAGCACATCTCCCTCCCGTAACGAGTCGCGCCCTAATTTTTGGAGTATCGCACGCGTCGAGCGGGGAAGAATTACGCAAAAATCAGGTGGGCTGAAACTCGATTGGCAGAGCGACACGCCGTCTTGATTAACGAGAATGCACGCAAAGTCCCGGCTTTCGCCAACAATCGTCGAAAAGGACGTGCGCACCGTGGCGTTATCAATTTCGTCCATGATGCTGATGAGACGTTGCCATTGTATCTCGAGAGTGATTTCATCAATCGGTTCGTGGAGATCAACCGATTTTGGATTACGGTGGGGCAAATTCGTGGTCGTGCGTGCGAATGGAATGTTAAATCTCCGACAACGGGAAGAAAGAGTTAACAGTTGACAAGGGCACGATTTTCATTGTAGCAGGCGCCAATTCCAAAGTCAACAGTTGACTTCCAGCGCCAAAACTTCAACCAGTCGCCTCCCTCGCTTCGAGGAATTGCAGTAGACGTCCATCAAGAAAATCATTGGCGCTCAACCGGCGATGGAAATTTTCTACGCGGCCTAGCCGGATGATCGCAGTGCGTGTCCTGTCATCCAACACGCCAGATATCTCACCATCATAGTAGCCCGCGTGGGCTAACACTCGCTGCAGGCGGCGCACGTTAGTGGGATTCTGCGGCAGGCGCTCTTCCGGAGCCGTCGGTAAATAAATAAGCTCGTAAAGGTCAAGCAAACGTTTCAGTTCCTGGAAAGGGTTCTCGTGATCGTCCACTCGCAAATCGATAGTTGGCTCGGTGAATACGTCGACCGGTTCGGTCGTACGCGGGCGTACCACATAGAGGGCGCTCGCTTGCCGTCCACGAAAGTCGCCAGCTACCTCATCGCCAAAAGTAAGCGCATTGACGAGGCGCCTCGCGAGTGTCCCTTTACTAGATTCGAATACGGAGACCATCGCAGAACAACCTTCGCTCCCGAGAAGCATGTTACCTTGAGCTGCACAATCAGCGCCCACCAAGTGCCCCGCCCACTCCAGGCACGCTTCTCCCGTATATGCGGCAACGCGACCCAAAACGTCGATTATAGCCATCTGACGGAGATGGCGGCGCGGATCTTTGTTCATCAGGCGCGCGATCACCTCTTCCGCCGGAACTCCTTGCCCAAGCAGCTGTAGTGCCTCGGGACCATTGCGAGCATTCAGGTAAGCCTGCAGCACAACCACCCCTGCATTCGCATGTCCCCAGCACGTTTGGGCACCCACTGCGAGAAAACGAGAAGCAATCGCGATGCCCCACGCAGGCTCCTCCGGATCGTAACCCACAATCGAGAAGGTAGTTACCAGAGTCTCCACTTCATCAATTGATCCAACGACTGAACCTGTGTGTGACCACTTTCGCATTTTCTCTACTCCAGGGACTCGCTCAATGCCACTGTTTTCACCAAACTGTCGACGTCTCGCACGTATCTAAGGATAAAGAGGTTTAATTCACTACCTGATGTGAGAGAGCAAAGGGACGAATTGCTTAACAGTCACATCAAGGTAGATACAATTGTATTAGAGTCAACTGTTAACACTTTGATTGACACGTTACTTTAGCTATGATACATTTACCGCAATTCGGTTGAAAGTCAACAGTTTACTGTTGATCTCCAGCTTCGTCGTAGTTCCCACATACGTGTCAGTCTGAACAGTGCATCCAGAAGAAAAGGGGTCATCGTTCGAATGGAATCGCAGCACAGCAATACGAAAGCCGCAGTAAACCCTTCTTCGACACCGAACTCCGATCGCGAGGGCCGCAAGCCCAGCTACCGATTCGGTTTCGATATTGGCGGCACATTTACCGACTTCGTCCTTATTAGTGCGCAGACAGGCAACATTGTTAGTTATAAAACACTGACCACGCCACACAATCTTTCCCAGGCCGTTATGGAGGGATGGAAAACGTTACTAAATGAGTGCGCGGCAGGTGGAGCCGATGTTGAAACGGCGATTCACGGTACGACGTTAATCACGAACGCGCTCATCGAACGCAAGGGCGCCAAAACTGCGATGATCACGACGAAGGGTTTTCGCGACGTCCTCGAGATGGCAAAGGAGATGCGGTACGATATCTACGATTTACTGATCGTTCTGCCGGAGCCGCTTGTCCCGCGGCAACTTCGTCTGGAGGTTGACGAGCGACTAAATGGACGAGGCGAGGTAGTTACACCACTCAATTATAGCGACTTGGAGGCCTTGGCGGCCAAACTTGTTGGGGAGAAGGTCGAAGCGATTGCGGTCTGTTTTCTGCACTCATTTACCAATCCAGCACATGAGGAGCAGGCGGGGCAGTGGCTGCGGGAACATCTACCCAGCGTCAGCGTCTCG